>NZ_JBGFFG010000007.1:0-22464 GCF_056175765.1 Pseudoxanthomonas sp. LjRoot204_2
AGCAACAGCAGGGCTAGTCCGGTCCACAGCACGGCGTCGTCGATCACGGCGATGCGCAGGGCGATCTGGGTGAGCGGGCGGTGCAGCGGGCCGAGTTCGCGGATGATGCCGATCAGCACGGGCAGTGCGCTGACCGCGATGCACAGGCCGATCGCGAGCGAGCCCATCCATGCGCCCCCCTTCGATGCCTGCCAGCCCGGCAAGCCGGTGAAGTAGTAATGCGCCGCCAGCGTGCCGGCGACGAAGGGCAGCAGCAGCGCCATGCCGGCGCTGGCGATGAAGCGCAGCGCCTGCGCACGCGGCAGCGGCGCGGCATTGGGCGCGCTGGGAAGATGCGCGGATTCGCGGGTTTCCAGGCCGGCGGTGAAGGCGAGCAGCAGCACGCCGAGGAAGCCGATCTGGTCGCCGAGCTTCGACGGCACGCCCCAGTCCGCGGGCAGCACGCCGGTGGCCGCCAGCAGCAGGCCGATGATGATAGGGATGACGGCGATCGGGATCGAGCGCGCCAGCAGCCGCCACGTAGCCCAGGCCAGGCCGATGAAGATCAGGGCGTCGAGGGCGAGAGCGGTAAGGTCGGCCATGGCGGCGATGTTAGCCGCGCTCCGCGCGCGCTGTCGCCGGGTACTGGCGGGCGTAACGACGCGGTGGCAGGCCGGTGTGGCGATGGAACGCCATGCTGAAGGTGCTCACCGAGCGGTAGCCCACGTGTTCGGCCGCCTCGGCCACGCTGGCGTGGCCCTCACGCAGCAACGCGCGGGCCAGCGCCATCCGCCATGCGAGCAGGTAAGTCATCGGTGCCACGCCCAGCGCACGGCTGAATCGTTCGAAGTAGGCAGATCGCGACAACGCGGCACGCTGTGCCAACTGCTCGACGGTCCACGCATGGGCCGGACGTGCGTGCAGCTCGCGCAGCGACGGTGCCAGGCGCGCATCGGCCAGGCCACGCAGGAGGCCCGGAGGAGCGGACGCACCCGGCGTGGCGCGCAGGGATTCGACCAGCAGCAGATCCACCAGTCGCGACAGCACCACGGCGCGCCCCGGCCAGTCGTGGTCCGCTTCATCGCTCAACAGGGTCACGACGTTCGACAGCCGCGGTACGCCGCGCACGTGCACCAGGGTGGGCAGCAGCGAGGCGAGCAGCGCAGGCTCATGCGATTCGAAGCAGAACCAGCCGCCCAGCAATCGCACATCCGGCGGACCGTCCTGGCGGCCATGGCGGACGTCGCGGTCGGGCAGTGGATCGCGGGTGGGATCGATATGGGCGGGCAGCTGCGTTTGGCCATCGGAGAGCAGGAAGCCCGGTGTGGCCGGCAGTAGCACGAAATCGCCGGCTTGCAGCGTGATCGGCTCTTCGCCGTCGACCGCCAGCACGCACCGGCCCTGCTGGACGATGCAGAAGCTGGGCTCGCCGAAGGTGGCGTAGCGCACGGCCCAGCGGCCGGCGGCGCTGATGCCCTTGGAGAATGCCGCGTGGGGCCGCAGCAGGCGGACGATGTCGGAGAGGGGGTCGGACATCCGGACGATCCGAGAAGAATGGTGGACGGAATGTAATGGAGCGTCCGGGGATGCTCGCCTATCGTGGCGGCCTGTTCAACCACCCGGGACGTCACCCATGAAGACCATCCTCATCACCGGCTGCTCCTCCGGCTACGGCCTGCAGACCGCCCGCCACTTCCATGCCCAGGGCTGGCGCGTGATCGCCACCATGCGCACGCCGCGCCCCGAACTGCTGCCCAGCGACGAGCGCGTGCGCGTGCTGGCGCTGGATGTCACTGAGCCCGAAAGCATCGCCATCGCCCTTGAGGCGGCAGGCCCGCTGGACGTGCTGGTCAACAACGCGGGGTTGGGACTGTTCGGCGCGTTCGAGGCGACGCCGATGTCGACCGTGCGCGAGATCTTCGAGACCAACRCGTTCGGCACGATGGCGATGGTGCAGGCGGTGATTCCTGCGTTCCGGGCGCGGCGCGCTGGCACCATCGTCAACGTCACGTCCAGCGCCACCCTGGCGCCGATGCCGCTGGTGGCCGCCTACACCGCAAGCAAGACGGCGATCGAAGGATTCACGGCATCGCTCGCGCACGAGCTGGGCGCGTTCGATGTGGCGGTGCGCCTGGTAGAACCCGGCTATGCACCCACTACGCGCTTCGCGGCGAACGGCGAGGAGCGCATGCGCGGGTTGGTGCCCGAAGCGTATGGACGTTATGCGCAGGACGTATTCGCGGGCTTCACCGATGCCAGTGCCTTCACCCTGGAAACCGATGTCGCGCAGGCGGTCTGGGCCGCGGTCCATGACGCCAGCGGGCACCTGCGCTTCCCCGCAGGCGCGGATGCCGTGGCGCTGGCGGCCGCGCGCTGAGCGTGTGCCTCAGATTCCGTAATCCGGCAACGTCGCTTCGTCGTGAAAGTAGCGCCCCATCAGGAGCGTGGGGAAGACGGGCAGCCGCATCAGCAGCGTCGCGTAGTCGCGAAGGCGCACACCCAGGGCCGTCTTCAGCACGCTGGACGGATACCCGCCACGGGTACGCCCGGCGGCATCCACCATGCGCAACGCGTCGGCAACGTGCTGTTGCTCCAGCAGTGCGGGCAGCAAACCCATCTTTTCCAGCGCGTCGTAGCCGATGCCCCAGAGGTTGATGACGAACCCGCCGCTGCGCAGCCGGGGCGCACGCTCCACCAGCGTCACATCATGGCCGAGCCTGTGCAGCCAGTAGGCGAGGGCGGTGCCCCCGATACCCGCTCCGTTGATGACGACTTTCATCGACACGTCTACCCGTAGGTCGAATCCACACGCAACCAGTATCGGACATGCCCGCAGGGTGTCGCGGTGGCGCCACCGAACGACAAGCACATACAGCAACGTGGAGACGGCGTGAGGAGCTCTGAAAGGACGCTTACGTCCTGCGCGTCGTTGAATCCGCTTCGACCACTCTTGCGTAACGCACGTGCCTACAGTCGGTAGGCGTCATTTGCTCTGATGGGAGAGGGACATGCAGATCAAACTTCTTGGCGCTGCCTTGCTGATGGCGGCAGCGCCGGCGTTCGCAACGGGTCCCGAGCAGGGAAAATTCTCGATGTCGGTGCTCGGTGGCGTCGACATCCCGGTCAGCGGCGACGTCCACACCGGCGCTGTGGCGCCAGTGCCGGATCTCGGCCCGTTGAATCCCGCACTGGCAGGCGTCAGCGCGGAGTTGCGCATCCGCTCCCGCAGCCACGATCAGATCTACGGCAACGCCACTTCCTGGGGTCTGGAAGCGGGCTATGGACTGAGTGACCGCAGCGAAGTATTCCTCCAGGCCAGGGAGACCAGCGCCGATGATGGTCGCGTGCGCGTCGGTGCCGCCTATGTGCCGGCGCTCGATACCGAGCTGGACGTCTTCGGCAGGTTCTCGGGCTATGACGCGTACACGTGGGAGGTGGGCTACCGGCACTTCTTTGGCGACGGTCGCCGGGTCAGGCCGTTCATCGCGGCGCGAGTCGGCGCGACTGAAACCGACGACATCCGGGCCACCTTCGAGATTCCCGATGCTGCGATCACGATTCCGAACGCGCCGTTCTACGAGAAGGACTGGGTGCTGAGCGGCGGACTCGAAGCCGGTGCGCAGATCTCGTTCACCGAACGCTTCAGCATGACGCTCGCCGCAGGGGTGAACTACATCGGCGATCTTTCCGACGACGATTCCGCGATCGCCGGACTCGGTCTGGCATCCATCAACGACACCGGCAGCCGCGTCTCGGTGCCGCTTTCCATCACTGGCCGGTGGGACTTCTGACGCTCGACGTCAGCAGCTAGGCTCAGGCTATGGGGTTTAGTGCGCTTTCCAGGGAAGGCTATGCCAGGAGCCGAAGCCCAACGTCGTCAACGGGTGACGCAATGGAGTTCCAACAGGCGGTCACCTCCGTTGAACCAGACCGATGTCCGCTTCGCGGACATCGGCTCGCCCTTGACTACCCAGCGAGTGTCGCAAGAAGAAGCCCCGCTTTAGCGGGGCTTCTTCGTCATCCAAGGCGCCTCGCTCAGGCGTCCACTTCGTCCTTGTACGCATCCACCGGGATGCAGGCGCACATGACGTTCTTGTCGCCGTAGACGTTGTCCACGCGCGCGACCGGCGGCCAGTACTTCTGCTGCTTGAGCGTGGCCAGCGGGAACGCGGCCAGTTCGCGCGGATAGGCGTGGGTCCATTCGCTGGCCATCACCATCGTGGCGGTGTGCGGCGCGTTTTTGAGCGGGTTGTCCTCGCGGTCCAGGCGGCCGTCCTCGATCGCGCGGATCTCCTCGCGGATCTCGATCATCGCGTCGATGAAGCGGTCCAGTTCGTGCTGCGACTCGCTTTCGGTCGGCTCGACCATCAGCGTGCCGGCGACCGGGAAGCTCAGCGTGGGCGCGTGGAAGCCGAAGTCGATCAGGCGCTTGGCGACGTCCTCGGCGCTGATGCCGGTGGCGTCCTTGAGCGGGCGCAGGTCGAGGATGCACTCGTGCGCGACCAGGCCATTGCGGCCCGTGTAGAGCGTCTCGTAGTGCGATTCGAGCCGCTTGGCGACGTAGTTGGCGTTGAGCAGCGCCACCTGCGTGGCTTTGCGCAGCCCGGCCGCGCCCATCAGCGTGATGTACATCCAGCTGATCGGCAGGATGCTGGCGCTGCCGAAGCTGGCCGCGCTGACCATGCCGACGTCGCCTTCGCCGCCCAGCTTTTTCGGCAGGTAGGGGGCGAGGTGCGCCTTCACGGCGCAGGGGCCCACGCCGGGGCCACCGCCGCCGTGCGGAATGCAGAACGTCTTGTGGAGGTTGAGGTGCGACACGTCCGAGCCCCACTTGCCGGGCTTGGCCACGCCGACGAGGGCATTCATGTTGGCGCCGTCGGTGTACACCTGGCCGCCGTGCTGGTGGACGATGTCGCAGATGGCGACCACGTCTTCCTCGAACACGCCGTGCGTGGACGGGTAGGTGATCATGATCGCGGCCAGGCGCTCGCTGTACTTCTCGGCGGCGCGGCGGATGTCCTCCACGTCGACGTTGCCGTTGGCATCGCACTTGGTGACCACCACGGTCATGCCGCACATCTGCGCGCTGGCCGGGTTGGTGCCGTGCGCGGATTCGGGGATCAGGCAGATGTCGCGATGCGCTTCGCCGCGCGCGCGGTGGTAGGCGCGGATGGCGAGCAGGCCGGCGTACTCGCCCTGCGCACCGGAATTCGGCTGCAGGCTGACGGCGTCGTAGCCCGTGCATTCGACCAGCATGGCTTCCAGCTCGTCGATCAGCTGGGTGTAGCCCGCGGCCTGCTYGGCCGGTGCCAGCGGATGGATATTGCCGAACTCCGGCCACGTCACCGGGATCATCTCGGCGGTGGCGTTGAGCTTCATGGTGCAGCTGCCCAGCGGGATCATGGTGCGGTCCAGGGCCAGGTCCTTGTCGGACAGCGCGCGCATGTAGCGCAGCAGTTCGTGTTCGCTGTGGTGCGTGTTGAACACCGGGTGGGTCAGGAACGCGCTGGTGCGGCGCAGGGCGGCCGGGATCAGCGACGGGGCGCTGGCGTCCAGCGCGTCGACCGACGGCAGCGTGGGGCCTTCAGCGGCGAACACGCCCCACAGCGCGTCGATGTCGGCGCGGGTGGTGGTTTCGTCCAGCGAGATGCACAGCGAACCGTTGCCGCGCACGCGCAGATTCAGGCGGGCGGCCTTGGCACGCGCCAGGATCGCGTCGCGGGCATCGCCCGGTTCGATGCACAGCGTGTCGAACGCGCTGGCATGCACGGCGGGATAGCCCAGCGTGCGCAGGCCCTCGGCGAGGATGGCGGTGAGGCGGGCGACGCGGCCGGCGATGCGCGCCAGGCCTTCCGGGCCATGGTAGACGGCGTACATGCTGGCCAYCACGGCCRGCAGCACCTGCGCGGTGCAGATGTTGSWMGTSGCCTTCTCSCGGCGGATGTGCTGCTCGCGCGTCTGCAGGGTGAGGCGATAAGCCGGCTTGCCTTCGGCATCGACCGACACGCCGATCAGGCGGCCCGGCATGCTGCGCTTGTAGGCGTCGCGGCAGGCCATGAACGCGGCGTGCGGGCCACCGAAGCCGAACGGCACGCCGAAGCGCTGCGAGTTGCCGATGACGATGTCGGCGCCCATCTCGCCCGGCGGCTTGAGCAGGGTCAATGCCAGCAGGTCGGTGGCGACGACGAAGAGCGCGTTGTGCGCATGGATGGCGTCGGCGTCCTTCGACCACTCCTCGACCCAGCCGCTCGAGGCGGGGTACTGCGCGAGCACGCCGAAGTAGTCGCCGGCGGCGAGCTTCTCGTGGAAGGCGTCGGTGGAGCGCACCACGTCGACGGTGATGCCCAGTGGTTCGGCGCGCGTGGCCAGCACTTCCAGCGTCTGCGGATGGGTGTCGCCTGCGACCAGGAAGGTGTTCGACTTCGACTTGGCCGAGCGCTTGGCCAGTGTCATCGCCTCGGCGGCGGCGGTCGCCTCGTCCAGCAGCGAGGCGCTGGCGATTTCCATGCCGGTCAGGTCGGTGACCATGGTCTGGAAATTGATCAGCGCTTCCATGCGGCCCTGCGAGATCTCCGCCTGGTAAGGCGTGTAGGCGGTGTACCAGGCCGGGTTCTCGAGGATGTTGCGCAGGATGACCTTCGGCGTATGGGTGCCGTAGTAGCCCTGGCCGATGAAGCTACGGAAGACCTGGTTGCGGTCGGCCACGGCGCGGATCTTGGCCAGCGCTTCCTCCTCGTTGATCGGCGCCGGCAGCGCCAGCGGCTGCGCCGATTTGATGCTGCCCGGCACGATGGCGTCGGTCATTGCGTCCAGCGAATCGTGGCCGACCACGCGAAGCATGTGCGCGATCTCGGCGTCGTTGGGGCCGATGTGGCGTTCGAGGAACGCGCCGTGGTGTTCCAGCTCGCGCAGGGAGGGGGTGTTCGACATGGCAGGCATCCGGAAGGGCGAATAGGGCCAGCGTGCGGAAGCCGCACGTGGGGTGCCCCTCTGTCCTTTTGCCTGAGAGTTTGGAAGCGCGCCGACGAGGAGGTCGCGTGCTTCGTGCCCCTTCGGCGCCGGTGCGGCCACGAGGGCGACCGGTCTCTCCAGAGTGTTTGCAGCAGCGGTGGTATCGGGCCTGAGCGATTACGGGCGTTTGCGCCTTCGGCAGCACGTCGCGGGCGACGGGCTTCTCCCACCTGGTCTTGCCGGCGGATTATAGCCCGTCGGGGCGGGCCACCGGCGGTTTGGGCTTACCATGTGCAGCCCGGCGCGGCCTGTTCATGCAGCCGTGCYGTGACTGTCCGGAGTTCCCCCGCAATGAGTGCCCCCCACGCCATCTCCAACCGCCGTCTGGCCCTGCTGCTGGGCGGGCTGGCGATGTTCGGCCCGTTTTCCATCGACACCATCTTCCCCGCGTTCCCGGCGATGGGCGCGCACCTGGGCGCGGACAAGGTGGCGATGCAGCAGACCATCAGTGTCTACCTGCTGACCTATGCGCTGATGAGCCTGGTGCACGGCCCGCTGTCGGACACGTTCGGTCGCCGGCGCGTCATCCTTGGCGGGCTGTGCGTGTTCCTGCTGGCGTCGGTGGGCTGCGCGCTGGCCACCGACATGGGCACGCTGCTGCTGTTCCGGGCCGTGCAGGGCCTGTCGGCCGGCGTCGGCTTCATCGTCGGCCGTGCGGTCATCCGCGATGCGCGCGATGGCGACGATGCGCAACGCCTGATGAGCCAGGTGTCGATGATCTTCGGCATCGCACCGGCGATCGCGCCGATCGTGGGGGGCTGGATCCTCGGCTGGAGCGCCTGGCCGATGATCTTCTGGTTTCTGGCCGGCTTCTCCCTGCTGCTGATCGTGGCCGTGGTGGGGTGGCTGCCGGAGACGCATCCGCCGCAGGCCCGCCTCAAGGTGTCCCCGCGCATCCTGCTGCGCGACTACGTGGGCATCGCGCGCAATCCGCGCTTCCTGCGGCTGGCCGCGGCGGGTTCGCTGAGCTTCGGGGGGCTGTTCCTGTACATCGCCTCGGCGCCTGCGTTCGTGATGGACCTGCTGCACCTGGACGAACAGCAGTTCGCGTGGCTGTTCCTGCCTACCATCGGCGGCATGGTGCTGGGTGCGTTCCTGTCGGGTCGCGCCGCCGGGCGCATCGAAGGCACGCGACTGGTGAAGATCGGCTATGCCTGCATGGCCCTGGCGATGGTGGCGAACGTGGGCTACAACGCCTGGGCGGGCGCGGACATCCGCGTGCCGTGGGCGGTACTGCCGATGATGCTGGCGGCGCTGGGCGTGGCGCTGGTCTTCCCGATCCTGACGCTGGCCATCCTCGACATGTATCCGCGCCAGCGCGGTGCGGCGTCGTCGCTGCAGGCCTTCAGCAACCTGATCGTCAATGCCGTCATCGCCGGCGTGCTGTCACCGCTGCTGAGCCATCATGGCCTGCACCTGGCGCTCGGGATGGCTGGCTTCGTGCTGCTGGGCTGGCTGATGTGGYAGTGGGAAGCCCATGCCCACCGGCGCCGACTGGCCTGCCCGCCCAACGCGGCAGCGCTGGAACCCACCGATCAACTCTGACGTCCTGCGAGAACTTCCATGTCCATCCAGTCCAAGGCCCGCCGCGAGGCGAAGAAGCGCAAGGCGACCAAGGCGCACCACCAGGCGCGCGCGAATGCACCGGCCATCGAGCCGCATGCGGAACTGCGCAATCCCGAGGGCGAGCTGCTGGCCGGCGTGGTGCGCCAGGCCGGCGTATGGGTGCTGGGGCTCGACGGCCGCATCGCCGGCAGTTCCGACAGCGCGGCCGAAGTACTGGCGATGATCAAGCAGGCCGCCGCCCTGCACGAGGCACAGGGCCAGCCGGTGCGGCTGGTCTACTCGGACGAACTGCGCGACACCGCTGTGATCGAGGCGGCCGCGCAGGGGCTGACGCTGGAGCAGTTCGAAGCACAGCTCGCCGAGCAGATGAAGGCCAGCAAGCCGGACGCGGCGCCGGACGTGAATTGAGTCGCCTGTGTCCCCTGTAGGAGCGACGTGAGTCGCGACTGGCCGGCGTCGAAGTCCGCGATGGCCCGAACCGTGCGATCGCGACTTACGTCGCTCCCACAGACGACATCCGGCGACGCAACCACGCCAGCCATCCTGCCACGATCAGCGCCGGCAACCACACCCAGCGCAGTTCCGACAGCAAGACGTCGATGCCGCGTGCGCTGAAGAACCGGTTGGCAAACGGCGACACGTCGATCATCCGCCACGGCGCGAAATGACGCGCATCGGACCACGGCCAGAACAGCGCTACGCCGAGGCCGCCGTCCGTGAACATGTCCAGCAACGGATGCGAGGCGGCAGACAGTGCGATGAACAGGAACGTCGTGCGTGCAGGCGCCCCGAACCACCGCGCACCGCACGCAGCGATCATGCCGCACAGCGACGCGAACATGAGGGAATGGCTGGCGCCGCGGTGGCCGAGGGCGTGCGCGTAATCGATGCCGAGCTTGAACGCGACGACGTCGGCATCGGGCAGCACGGCCGCCAGCATGCCGGCGGCGATCAGGCGGGGCGGGAGGCGTGCGGTGCCCACGGCGGCGCCGGCGGCCAGCGGAAGCAGGGCGTGGGTGAAGATGGTGGGCATGGCGCGCGACGTGGAAGCGATGGACGGCAGCCTCGTGCGGCAGGGTGAGCCGGTGATGAAGTCCAGGTGTGCGAAAAGAAAAGGCCGGCTATGGCCGGCCTTTTCTTGATGTCACGGGCGGGGTCAGCGTTCCTGCCGGATCGGCCTGAAAGCGGGCGCGGGTCGCTGGCGCGCGGGCGTCGTCGGTGCCGGCGGCGGCGGCGTCTGCGTGACGGGCGCGACGCGGGCGCCCTGGCCCTGCGCGATGGCCGTCGACGAACGCACCAACGGCTGCGAACTGTTCTCGCGCACGGGATCGGCCGCGATCCACTGCTTGATCTGCGGGAAGATCAAGTCGAGGCGGGAATAGAAGTCGCGGTTCTGCGAGTTGCTGAGGTTGCCGGCGTTCGCGCACGTCGCCCAGCCGCCGTACAGACCACCGCGGAGGCGATACGAGTTGTCGCTGTAGCGGGTGAAGATGCCCGAGCCACTGCTTCCGCCCTCCGTCGTGCCTTCCAGCCAGCCGGCGGCAAACCGTTCCGGATAGGGACTGCCCGTCATCGACTTGCCGAGCGAGACCTTCTTGGCATCGCCGGCGGGGTGGTGGATAGCGACCACGTCCGCGTTCAACGCGACCGGGCTGGCATCCCAGCCGGCGAATGTCGCGCTTGCGGGTGCCGCATTCTTGAGGCGAAGCAGCAGGGCGTCGCTCGCGCTGTCGACGAACAACATGTCCGCGCCGCCCGCCAGGGGATTCTGCTTGACGCCATTGGCGGTGGTGCAGCCCGTGTTCTCGTAACCCCAGTACGTGTTCAAGGTGTTGGCGACGGTCTGGTCTGAAATGCAGTGCGCGGCCGAATAGAAATAGGGGACCTGGGTGGACGCCGTCGTGTCATTGAGCAGCGTGCCGGTACAGATGTAGCTCTTGCCGGCCTCGACGAACACCATGTGCGCCACCGCGTTCTTGGCCTGCACGTACGCGGGACCCAGCTGATCGACGCGACAGACGGCGTTGATGTTGCAGGTGCCCGATTCGCCCACCTTCTCGATGATCTTGAAGTCGTTGCGACTGTTGGTGACCAGGTGCGAGACCTGCGGGGCCTGCAATCGGGCCTGCGTCGCCTTGACGTGCGCGGGACGGTAGATCTCGATGATCTGCGTCTGGCCATCGGTGGCGGGCGTCCAGTACAGGCCATTTCCATCCGCGAGCGACTGCGCTTCGGCCGCGGTGACCTTGGCGATGACGCGTCCCGGCTCGTCCGAGCCTGCGAACCTCAGCTCGGCGTGCGGATGCAGCCC
Source organism: Pseudoxanthomonas sp. LjRoot204_2 (assembly GCF_056175765.1). Classification (NCBI taxonomy): domain Bacteria; kingdom Pseudomonadati; phylum Pseudomonadota; class Gammaproteobacteria; order Lysobacterales; family Lysobacteraceae; genus Pseudoxanthomonas; species Pseudoxanthomonas sp. LjRoot204_2. Next base: position 10,868 of record NZ_JBGFFG010000007.1, read on the forward strand.
GCCGACCTGCAGGCCGACGCGAAGACCCAGCGCATCCGGTGATGCGACCTGCAGGCGTGCGACCGCACCCCCATTCTTCAGGGGAATCCAGCGCAGTGCGGGCGTCGTGCGCGCGATGCCCTCGGTCGACAGGTGGCGTCCGATGCCGATCTGCGTGGCCTTCACCTGCGCACGGCCGTTCTTGCGCTCCAGCTCGACGAGGCGCTCAAGGCGCATTTCCCGGTAGTCCAGCGATGTCGCACTGCGGGCGGGGAACTGCGCCCACTTCCATACCGGCGTGGCCTGCACCGGCGTACGGCTGGCTTCGCCGGCGACCTGGTCGATGCCTGCGAAGGCGGTAAGGGGCGAGGCCAGCAACAGGCCGGCCAGCAGGCCGAGCGTCGGGGCGGATTTCATGCGTCGGTCATCCTTGCGATGTCGTTTCCGGAAAGAAGGACGGGCCATGTGCGGCCCGTCCCGGTGGCGAGCTTACGATTTCGCCGGTGCCGCGGGCGCCGGTGCGGCGACCGTGGCCGGCGTCTGCCAGCCACAGGTCTGGCCTTCGTTCTGCTGCTTCAACCACTCCTGCAGCGGCGCGAAGTATTCCAGTACCGCGCCCGCATCCATCTTTTCGGTGCCGGTCAGTTCCTTCAGCGTGCCTTGCCACGGCTGGCTGGCGCCCTTTTCGAGCATCGCCCAGAACTTCTGGCCCGCCGCCTTGTTGCCGTAGAAACTGCAGTTGTAGAGCGGGCCCTTGTAGCCGGCCGCGTCGCACAGGCCCTTGTAGAACTGGAACTGCAGCACGTGCGAGAGGAAGTAGCGCGTGTAGGGCGTGTTGCCCGGCACGTGGTACTTCGCGCCCGGATCGAAGAAGTCCTCGCCGCGCGCGGTGGCCGGCGCCACGCCCTGGTACTTGGCCTTCAGTTCCCACCATGCCTTGTTGTAGTCGGCCGGCTTGATGCTGCCGTCGAATACGCCCCAGCGCCAGCGGTCGATCATCAGGCCAAAGGGCATGAACGACACCTTGGCCAGCGCCATGCGCATCTGGGCGTTGATCAGCGCTTCGTTGCTCTGCGCGGTCGCATCGACCATGCCGATGGACTTCAGGTAGTCCGGCGTCATCGCCAGCACCATCGTGTCGCCGATGGCTTCATGGAAGCCGTCGTGCGCGCCGGTCTGGAACAGCGGCGGCAGCTTGTTGTAGGCCAGGTAGTAGTACACGTGGCCGAGCTCGTGGTAGATGGTGGTGAAGTCTTCCTCGTTCGGCTTGATGCACATCTTGGTGCGCACGTCGCCGGCCATGTTCATGTCCCATGCGCTGGCGTGGCAGACCACGTCGCGGTCCATCGGCTTGATGAACTGCGTCTTCGCCCAGTAACTCTCGGGCAGCTTCGGCATGCCGAGGCTGGTGTAGAAGTCCTGCGCGCGCTCGGTCATCTGCCTGGCGACCTGCAGCTGCGCGTCGCGTTCGGCCTTGAACAGCGCATCGGTGCCGGGGCCCGGACCCGCCTTCGCGAGGGCGGCCTGGTAATCGGCCTGGTACTGCTTCTCCAGCGCGCCGGTGATGTCGAGGCTGCCGGCGCCCTTGTAGGGTTCCAGCACGTCCCACAGGTTGCCCCAGTCCTGCTGCCACATGTTGCCCATCAGGTGGGCCGGCAGCAGGCCGTTGACCTGGCCCTTCTCCACGCCGTAGGTCGCCTGCAGCTTGGTTCGGGTATAGCAGTGCAGCTGCTCGTACAGCGGCTTGACCTGGCCCCACAGGCGATCGGTCTCGGCGGCGATTTCGGCCGGGGTCATGTCGTAGCCGCTGCGCCACATTTCGCCGGCGTCGGCAAAGCCCATTTCCTTGGAACCTTCGTTCACCAGTTCGACGAAGCGGGTGTAGTCGCCGCGCATCGGCTGGGCGATGGTGTGCCAGCCCTGCCATGCGTCCAGTTGCTCGTCGTAGTCGCGGCTGCTGCGCAATACGTCTTCCAGCTCGCCCAGCTGGCGACACTTCTTCGCATCGCCTTCGCCGGTGCAGTAGGTGCCTGCGCCGTAAGTGCCTTCCATCTTCGTGGCGATCTGGGTCAGCTCGGCGRGCTTGGCTGGATCCTTGGGTGCCGGCATCGCGGTGGCCAGCTTGAGCAACTGGATGGCGCGCGCCGTCTCGGGCGACATTTGCTGGCCTTCGAACTTCTTCGCCTGCTCGATCCAGCTGTTGAGCTGGGTGAGGTAGCGCTCGTTGCCCTTCGCGGCCAGCAGCTGGCTGTCATCGTTGATGTAGGTGCTGGACAGCCACTGCGCGGCGGTCAGCTCCGGATACATCTTCTTGAACTCGTCGTTGACGCGCGCGATGAACTGGTCGGCGGTCTCGCCCTTCGGCGCGGCGGGTGTGGCGGCCTTGTCGCTGGCAGGCTCGTCCTTCTTGCAGGCGGCGAGCGTGGCGATGCTCACGCCGACGGCGAGGGCGAGCAGGAGGTGGCGATGCTTCACGGGGCGTCCTTCGGGGTTCGGCTGGCACGGGAACCCGAAGGGTAGTGAGACGGGCGAAGGGCGGCAAGTGCGGCGTCTGTTCCCCCGCAGGAGCGACGTCAGTCGCGAGCGCGTAGCGTCGGCGTCCAACCGCGGAGGCATAGGGTCCCCCGGGACCGGAAGGCGTAAGGTCTGACGTCGCTCCAACAGAGGGGGGGCTCAGAGGTGGGGCAATCCGCGATGTTTCAGGAAGGCGCGGGCGTCATCCGCATCCTGCTCGAACCACGCCCGTGTCGAGCCCAGCCTGTAGGTGTATCCCCACGCATCCATGTCGGCCATCAGGCGCGCGCGCCCCACGCCGGGCAGCGCGTCGGCCAGGATGATCTGCAGGCAGCAGGTGGCGTCCTCTTCGATCACCGAATCGGTGGCGTCGGTATGCACCTGCGCGCGGCGCTCGTCCGGCAGCACGATCAGGTGGCAGGCTTCGTGCAGCATCGAGTGCACGGGCGTATCGCCGCGCACGTAGACGTTGTGGGCAATGACGCCGGCCTCGGGTTCGCCCCAGAAGCTGCCGGGGATCGGTGCGCCATCGTCGACGACATGGAGCGACAGGCCATGGGACGCAAGCAGCGCATCGGCAGCGCCGGGCGGCAGCTCGCGCACCCGCATCACACCGGCGTTCCCATCGATGGCAGCAGTGTCGTCGGGCGTCATGCGTAGAGCGGAGCTTGCTCCGCTGCCTTTCGTTCCGGACCTGACAATAGCGAGCGGAGCAGGCTCCACCCGACCAAGCCGGTCTCGTCAGGTATTGCCTTCGGGCAACGCGACCGAGATATCCAGCACATCGTGGTCGCCATCCTTGATCAGGTCGACCTTCACCGCATCGACGTCGACGTTGACGTATTTCTTGATCACTTCCAGCAGTTCGCGGCGGAGCAGCGRCAGGTAATCCGGAGCGCCGCGCGAATTGCGTTCCTGCGCGATGATGATCTGCAGGCGGTTCTTCGCGGTCTCGGCGGTGTTCTTCTTCGCCTTGAGGAAATCGAACAGGCCCATGCTCAACCTCCGAACAGCTTGCTGAAGAAACCCTTCTTCTCCAGGGTGATGAAACGCATCGGGCGGTCTTCGCCCAGCAGGCGGCCGACGGTGTCGTCATAGGCCTGGCCGGCCGGCGATTCCAAGTCGAGGATGACCGGTTCGCCCTTGTTGGACGCGTTGAGCACGTCGCCGGATTCGGGGATCACGCCCAGGGTCTTGAGGCCCAGCACGTCTTCCACGTCCTTGATGCTGAGCATCTCGCCGCCTTCCACCCGCGCCGGGTTGTAGCGCGTCAGCAGCAGGTTGGCCTTCAGCGGCTCGCCGTTTTCAGCGCGGCGGGTCTTGGAGTCCAGCAGGCCGAGGATGCGGTCGGAGTCGCGCACCGAGGACACTTCCGGATTCACGACCACGATGGCCTGGTCGGCGAAATACATGGCGAGGAATGCGCCCTTCTCGATGCCGGCGGGCGAGTCGCAGACGACGTAGTCGAAGCCGTCGTCGGACAGGTCCTTCAGCACCTTTTCCACGCCTTCCTTGGTCAGCGCATCCTTGTCGCGCGTCTGCGAGGCGGCCAGCACGTACAGCGTCTCGAAGCGCTTGTCCTTGATGAGGGCCTGCTTCAGCGTGGCCTCGCCCTGTGTGACGTTGACGAAGTCGTACACCACGCGGCGCTCGCAGCCCATGATGAGGTCGAGGTTGCGCAGGCCGACGTCGAAGTCGATGACCGCGACCTTCTTGCCGCGGCGCGCGAGCCCGCACGCGATGCTGGCGCTGGTGGTGGTCTTGCCGACGCCGCCCTTGCCGGACGTGACTACGATGATTTCAGCCAACGGTGTTCTCCTTGGTCGTTCTTATGTTCGGTTGGCGCCGCGCTCAGTCCTGCGCGGCGATCTTGAGTTGGTCCTGGTCCAGCCAGATCTGCACGGCCTTGCCGCGCAGTTCCTTGGGTACTTCCTCCATCACCTTGTAGTGGCCGGCGACGGCGACCAGTTCGGCATGGAATTCACGGCAGAAGATGCGGGCGTCGGCATTGCCGCGCGCCCCGGCGAGCGCACGGCCGCGCAACGCGCCATAGATGTGGATGGAACCGTCGGAAATGACCTCCGCGCCGGCGCCCACCGTGCTGAGGACGGTCAGGTCGCGGTTCTCGGCATACAGCTGCTGGCCCGAACGCACGGGCGTCTTCTGCACCAGGCCGGGTTTGCTTTCCGCGGCCTTGGCGGGCGCGGGCGCCTTCTCCGGGACGGGCTCGGGCGCAGGGCGCGCGGGCGTCGTCGGCGCCTGCGTGCCTCCCACGGGCTCGTACTGCGCGCGGAACTTGGCGAGGAGGGGGAGGCCGAGGTGTTCGGCGAGCGTCTCGGTCTCGCGGGTGCCGTAGGCCAGCGCCACCGGCAGCACGCCGGCGCCGCGCAGGCCGTCGATCAGGGCCCGCGCGGTGTCGACGTCCGGCAGCCGGGTCAGGCCTCCGAAATCGACGATCACCGCCGCACGCCCGAACAGCTTGGGCGCGCGTTCGACGCGTTCGCGCATCTCGCGGATCAACTGGTCGACGTCGAGGGTGCGGATGCGGAGGTTGGCGATGCCGACCTGGCCGATCTTCAGTTCGCCGGCCTGTTCGTAATCCATGGGAGCTCGCGTCACGCTCATGTGCCCGTCGGCCTCTGCGCGCTGGCGTCGGCCAGCAGGCGGGTCCGCGCCCAGGGCACGTCGGGCAGGGCGTCGCCATAGGTTTCGCGCACCCACGGGTAGCTGCAGAGTTCCTTCATCAGCATGCTCGCGCGTACCTCGGCTTCGGCCATGACGTTCTGGCCCACTTCGCGGAAGCCGAAGCTGCCGTGGAAGAGCAGGGCGGGGTCCGCGCCATGGTCGAGGAAGACTTCGCAGGCCAGCTGCGGGTAGCGCAGCTCCGCGAAACTCTGAACGTCGGCATAGAACGCGCGTCCGACGCCGCCGCCGCGACGGCGGCTGGCCACGACGATGCGGTCGATGTAGAAGAACCGGGGATAGCGCTCGCCGAACCAGGCGAAGTTGCTGCTGTCGTGGTCGGCGGCGGAGCCGAAGCCGACGAGGAAACCGGCGAGGTTGCCGTCGCGTTCGGCAACGCGGAAGTATTCGGCCGTCTCGTAGAAGCGGCGGACCTTGGCCGCATCCAGCGGCAGGATCGCCAGTCCGGCATTGTTGTTGAGGGCTAGGACGGAATCCAGCTCGTGCTCGCGCACGTCGCGGATGACAATCGACATTACCTGACTCCGAACGGGTCTTGCAGGGCGGCACGAGGCCAAGGCCGGATTATCGCATGGTGCCGCCGCGACCGGCGAGGCGCGGGTGAGCCGCGGATGAACCCGGCCGACCTTCCTTCCAACGTCGGCATGACTTTAGTTGGGACATGGGCGTGGACGATTCCGCCTAAGATGCCCGGATGTTGGGAAGACTCAGCCATACCCGCCTGCTGCGCGCCGCCGGGCTCTACACGTGGGCCCTGGTGGGGATTCCCATCATCCTGAATGTGTGGGTGTTGCCGCCGTCCAGCGGCACGGACGGGCAGGGAGTGAACCTCCCGCTGACCGCCCTGTGCTACTTCACGTTCGGCGCCATCTATTGGGTGGCCACCCGTGCACTGGATGGGCAGCGCGACGCGGTGCCGGTCGCCTGGAACGTGCCGCTTGCGATGGTGCTGACGGCGACCGCGATCGGCGTGGGGTTCTATACCCAGACCGGCTTGGGCGCGGTGCTGCTGCTGATCATGGCGGGGGTGCTGCCTTGGCTGCTGGAGCTGCGTTTCGCGGTCGCATGGCTGCTGGCTGCGCATGTCCTGCTGGTGCCGTCGTTCATGGCGCGCGACGACTTCAATTTCTGGGAGGCGTTGTTCCAGTCCATGTTCTACGTGGGGTTTTCGGCCTTCGTGCTGATCACCACCTACGTGGCGCGCCAGCAGGCGCAGGCACGCGAGGACCAGCGCCGGCTCAATGCCGAACTGCGGGCCACCCGCGTGCTGCTCGCCGAGAGTGCCCGCGTCAACGAACGCACCCGCATCTCCCGGGAACTCCACGACCTGCTGGGCCATCACCTGACCGCGCTCAGCCTGAACCTGGAAGTCGCCGGCCACATGACCGAGGGGCGCGCGCAGGAGCACGTGAAGCAGGCGCATACCCTGGCGCGGCTGTTGCTGACGGACGTCCGCGAAGCCGTCAGCCAGCTGCGCGACAGCGGGGCGATCGACCTCGGGGCGGCGCTGGTGCCGCTGGCCGAAAAGGTGCCCTCCCTCGACATCCGCATGGATATCGAAGAACCGCTGACCCTGGAGGATCCGCACCGCGCCCACGTGCTGCTGCGGTGTACCCAGGAAATCATCACCAACGCCGTCCGCCACGCCGGCGCCCAGCACCTGTGGCTGCACTGCCGGCGCGAGGGTGCCAACATCCTGATCGATGCCCGCGACGACGGTGCGGGCAGTCCCCGGGTGGTGGCGGGCAATGGCCTGACCGGCATGCGCGAGCGCCTGGCCCAGTACGGCGGCATGTTGCGCATCGAAACCCAGCCGGGCAGGGGTTTCTGCCTGCACATCGCCTTGCCCGCCAGCGAGGCGGCCCCGGCGCTCGACGCCCCTTCCGCTTCCCCACCCGAACCCATACCCGAGCTCAGCTCCGGAGGAACCCCGTGATCCGTGTCTGTCTGGTCGACGATCAAACCCTGGTGCGCCAGGGCATCCGCTCCCTGCTGGCGCTGGACGACGGCATCGAGGTCGTGGCCGAGGCGGCGGATGGCAAGCAGGCCATCGAGGTCGTTCCGCAGGCCAAGCCCGACGTGGTGCTGATGGACATGCGCATGCCGGTGATGTCGGGCCTGGAAGCCCTGCAGGCGCTGGCACGCACGGGCCAGCTGCCGCCCACCATCATCCTGACCACGTTCGACGACGACCAACTGGTCCTCGCCGGGCTGAAGGCAGGCGCCAAGGGATACCTGCTGAAGGATGTCTCGCTCGAGCAACTGGTCGGCGCCATCCGCACCGTGGCCGATGGCGGCTCGCTGGTGCAACCGGCGGTCACCCAGCGCCTGCTGTCGGGGCTGGAACACATGCGCAACGAGTTCGTCAGCCTGGATCGGCCCGATCCGCTGACGGATCGCGAGACCGAGATCCTGCGGCTGATGGCCAGCGGCTTCTCCAACAAGGAAATAGCCAACTCGCTGGGCGTGGCCGAGGGCACCATCAAGAACCACGTGTCCAACATCCTGTCCAAACTGGGCGTACGCGACCGGACGCGGGCCGTGCTGAAGGCCTTCGAACTGCAGCTCGTCTGAGCCCCGGCCGGGCCCTGCGGACATCCCGTCGGCTCCGCGGGAAGATGAAGGGTCCGGCCGACCGGTCCTGCCAACGATTGAACGGCCGGAACGCCCGTCGCTGCAGCGCAACAGCGCTTCGCGTGAGGGGACGACATGCGCCCGCGTACGTGCCCGGAACGGGGCGGCCAACCGGTGTCAGATGGGCTGCGCGAAGCCCTGCAACCCTGCTAGGATGCGCGGTGCATTTTTTTCACGGCCGAGGCACCGGCCCCCGGAGACTCCTGAATGACCCGTTTGATCGAGTTCGTGATTGCGTTGGCGCTGGTTCTGGCGCTGTTTCTGGTGATCGGCCTGATCCTGCCTTCCAAGCGCCAGCTTGAGGAAAGCGTCGAGACCAACCGTCGCATGACCATCGTGTTCGACACGCTGAACAACGTGCGCCGACTGAAGGACTGGAACCCGCTGATCCCGAGCGCGGCCAACGAACTGAGCTACTCCGGCGGCGATAACAACACGGGCGTGGGCGCCAAGGTGGAATTCAACTCCGCCGATGCCGCCTGGGGCCAGGGCAGCTGGGAAATTGTCGAGAGCGAGCGTCCGGCGCCGACCGGTGGTCCCGGCAAGATCGCGTATTCGATCGTCGACAAGCGCATGGGCGACGACAAGCGCAGCGTCTTCACGCTGACGCCGAGCGGCAAGAACAACCGCAACGTGAAGGTCACCCAGAGCTATGAGGTCACCTACGGCTTCAACCTGCTCGGCCGCTATGCGGGCATGTACGTCAGCCGCCACGTCGGCGACGCCGTCAAGGCCGGCCTGGGCAAGCTGACCAACATGCTGGCCACCGTGCCGAACTTCGACTACCGCACCGAAGGCAGCCCGCTGACCGACCTGAAGATCGTCGACGTGCCCGCCGAGGACCTGCTGGTCGTCAACGCCGGCAACATCGACCGCACCAACGACGCCATCAAGGCCTCGATCAAGCAGAACCAGGAGTGGATCAAGCGCGTGATGGACGCCAACGGCCTGGTCGCCGCCGGTCCGCTGCGCATCATCACCACCGATTTCGGCACCGAGAAGTACGCCTTCGACATCGCGCAGCCGGTCCGCAAGGGCAGCGCCGCGCCGAAGCCGGATGCCGCCGAGAACGCCGGCCCGATTGCGCCGCCGGTGTCCGCCGCGCCGGTCGCTTCGACGGGTGAGCTGAAGGTCACCATTCCGTCCGGTGCCCCGGTCGAATACGTCCGCACCGAAGCCCGCAAGTCGGCCTTCGCCAGCTACACCGGTTACATGGCGGAGCTGGACAACCAGCGCAACGCACTGCGTGCCTGGGCGGTCACCTCGGGTCACGAAGTCGTCGACCGTCCGTACGAGGCATGGAAGTCGGGTGTCGACGGCTCGTTCGAGGCCACCGGCAAGTTCGATATCTACTGGGCCGTCAAGCAGTAAATCTTCCCGGACGACCGTCCCGGATGATCGGTTCCAGGCCAACGCGCCGCTTCATGCGGCGCGTTGCGTTTGTGGGGCCGGCGTTCCGCGACTGGCCGTCCTCCGCTGGCAGGATGCCCATCCGACTCCGGGACCCGTGAGCCGATGAACTACGATCGCCGCCAACGCAAACCTTCGTTCCTGGCCCTGTGCGGAGGGCTGCTCGCGGCGATGGCCGTGGGCTTGTCGGCCTATGCGTCGCACGGGATGGCCGCTGCGCAGGCGCAGTCCCACGCGCAGACCGCCGCACTGTTCGCGTTCGGCCACGGCCTTGCCCTTGCGGCGCTGGGCCCCAGCACGACACGGCGCATGGGCAAGGCGGCGCTCTGCCTGCTGTTGCTGGGCACACTGCTGTTCGCGGGCAGCTTGGCCGCAGGCGCACTCGGTGGCGTATCCACGCGTCTGGCGCCGGCGGGGGGCATTGCCCTGATGCTCGGCTGGGTGATCTGGGCAGTCGACGCCGTCCGTCGCTGACGCCATGCCCCGGCACGCCCGCGGCTTCGATACGGAACAGGCCTGGGACCATCTGGCCCGGCGCGACCGGCGGCTGGGCACCTGGATGAAGCGCATCGGGTACATCGCGCCGCAGCCGACGTGGAAGACGTCGTTCGATCCGGTGGATGCGCTCGCGCGCGCCATCCTGTACCAGCAGCTCAGCGGCAAGGCCGCCGCCACGATCGTGGGTCGGGTCGAGGCGGCCATCGGCAGCACACGCCTGCACCACGACACCTTGGGCAGCATCGACGACGCCGCGCTGCGCGCCTGCGGCGTGTCCGGCAACAAGACGCTGGCGCTGCGCGACCTGGCCTTGCGCGAACAGCGGGGCGAGATCCCCACGTTGCGGCAGATGTCGACGATGCACGAGGACGAGATCGTCGCGGCATTGGTGCCCGTGCGCGGCATCGGGCGCTGGACCGTGGAGATGATGCTGATGTTCCGCCTGGGTCGCCCCGATGTATTGCCGATCGACGACCTGGGCGTGCGCAAGGGCGCGCAGTTCGTCGACAGGCTGGATGCCATGCCGACGCCCAAGGAACTGTCGGCGCGGGGCGAGAAGTGGGGGCCCTACCGGACCTACGCCGCGCAGTACCTGTGGCGCATCGCGGATTTCGGTAGCGACAGCAAGGTGCCGACGAAACGTTCGCAGGACTGATGCCGCCTCACGGCCCGGGCAGATAGCGGTCCCAGAGCAGATTGCGGAACCGGTTGCCCGGATCGACCTGGTGCTTGATCGCGGCGAAGCGGCCCGCCTGCGGATACGCCCGCGCGAACTGACGGCGGGTGGCGTGCAGGCGGTAGGGCAGGTAATAGCGGCCGCCATGGTCCAGCGCGGCGTCGATCAGCGCCCGCGTCCAGCCGATGGCGCGCGCGTCCTGCCACGAGCGCTGCTTGTGGTACAGCACGAAACAGAACATGTCGCGGTCCGCCCAGCGCATCAGCGAGGTGGCATCCGTCGTCGCGTGGCGGATCGAGATGTTGAGGACCGCGTCCGCGCCACCGAGGATGGCGCGCATGCGCGCAACGAACGCGTGGAATGCCCGCACAGGGACGAAATACTCCTGCAGCAAGTAGGTGGAGACGCGACGCGTGCGCGGTTCGATCGAGGCGACATCCAGGCTGGCCTCGCAGTTGCGCATGATCACCCGAGGTTCGCTCTGCAGGCGGCGCGTCATGAAGCGTTCGCGCAGCGCGTCCCCGCCGGGCAGTTCGGTGGCCGACCAGATCAGGTTCTGCTCGCGGCTGTAATCCAGCCCCTCGGGCACCAGGCGGCGCGTGTCGGTCAATGGCAGATCGCTGCGCGACCAGGTGATGGCCAACGGTGCGTCGAAGCCGGGAGGCACCAGATCGGCGTTGTGCATGACGACATCGTCCTGGCCCAGCACGTTCGCCCGGAACCAGTCCGGATAGTCGTCCAGCGACACTGCCGCGACGCTGCGCGCGATGCGGGTGTTGCGCGCCAGGTCCAACTCCACTTCGGTGATCACGCCGAGGCCGCCGTAGCCTCCCAGCACGGCGGAGAACAGGTCGGGCTCGCGTTCGCGGGACAGTTCGCGCGTGCGTCCCTCCGCGGTGACGAGTTGCAGCGCACGCACCGTGGTGGCGATGGCGCTTTCGCCGATGTAGCGCCCATGGCAGTTCACCGAGACCGAGCCGCCCACGCTGAAATTGCTGTAGCTCTGCATGACTTTCACGGACAGGTCGTGCGGGTCGAGCAGCGCCTGCAGGCGACGCCAGCGCATGCCGGCCTGCACGCGCGCGACGCGCGCTTCCGGGTCCAGCGCCAGCAGGCGATCCATGCCGGCCAGATCGACCTGCAGCGCATCGGGCTCGCGTGTCTGGCCGCCCATGCTGAAGCG
>NZ_JBGFFG010000008.1:0-21814 GCF_056175765.1 Pseudoxanthomonas sp. LjRoot204_2
ACTCGAAGCAACAGGGCCGGCACCTGCCGGATGGCCGTTACGAACTGAAGATCCCCTACAGCGTCTCTCGCGAGCTGCTGATGGACATCCTGCATTACGGCGCCGATGCCGAGATCGTCGAGCCTGCCGTGCTGCGCGAGCAGGCGAAGGCACTGCTGGAGCTGGCCCTGTCGAACTACGAGAAGAAGTAACGCCGCAGGTGATACGGGCGTGGGAGCGAAGTAAGTCGCGACCACCTTCCGGATGGACTGAAAAACTTCGCGACTTGCGTTGCTCGCACGTGAGCGGTTTCCCTCGATCCGCTCGTCACGGCTCCTTCGGCGCTCCGAACCCCGGCGTCCCCACCTGATCCGGCACCTGCGGCACGCGTACCAGCTGGCGCGCATTGATGCCATGGTCACGCGCTTTCCTGACCAGCTCCTGGTAGGTGGCATCATCCATGGTGGCGTCCCGCGCGAGGATCCAGCCCATGTCGCGGCCGGGATAGTCCGCCATCACCCAGGAGTAGTCCGGCGCCACCTCGACGATGCGCCACTTGGCCGGCACGACGCCGACGAACCAGAGGGTCCATTCGCGGTTGCCGCTGTCTTTCTTCACCGATGCACGTGCATCGCGCTGTTGCTCGGGCGCGTCGAAGCTTTCCCGGTAGTGGTAGGCCACGGCGACCTTGTCCGTGTCGCGCAGTGCGTACTCGTACCGCGCCGCCACGTGGCCACGCTCGGCAAAGTACGGGATGTGCGCGATCACGCGCCACGTACCCATGAGGCGCGGCAGGTCGATGGCCGCGGGATCCTCCCTGACTGCGCCACGATGCCCGCAACCGGCGACCACGAAGAGCAGGCACGCGGACAGGACGAAGCGGGCGGCACGGGAAAACAAAAGCATGGGCATGTGGAACTCCGTTCTCCCCGTCATACGGACACGCTAGCCATCAGGATGCGACGGAGATGTTAACCGCTGATGTCGCAACGCGTGAGATGGACCTGCGCGACTGTGACGTCCAGCCGACATCACGTCACAGGAGTTCATCGCCATGTCCTTCGTTTCCTCCGTCTCTTCCGTCGCGGCATCGTCCGACCGTCCCGATGCGACGCTGGATCGCATGCTGCGCAGGCTGGTCCTGACCGGCGTGGCGCTGGTACTGCTGCTGCCGCTGGCGCGCGCCAGCACCGACGCGCTGGGTTGGCTGCCGTTGTGGCTGGTGGGGATGCCCACCGTGGCATGGTGGGCCCTGCACCGGTTCAGGTTGCCGGGGCTTGCTGCCGTCGCAGCGTCATCGCGGCGTCGTCGCGGTCCGCAGGCGCGCCGGCTGCGATCCGCGCCAGCGCGTCTGTCCCGGGCGGCCTGACCTTCGGCAGGGGGTGGCCTCCGGGCCTTGTGCTAGCGTGACATGTTCATGAACTGCACCTCCGGAGCCACCCCTCATGCCCAGACTCACCCACGCCTGCCTGGCCGCCGGCCTCGCTGTAGCGGGCGCCCTGTCCGCCCCCGCGCACGCCAAGGAGGCTGACGTGTCCAACGACCCGTATGCCTGGCTGGAAGACGTCGAGGGCCAGAAACAGCTCGACTGGGTGAAGGGCGTCAATGCCAAGGCCGAGGCCGAGATCGCCTCGACCCCGGCCTTCAAGCAGCTGGAAGCGGACATCCGCGCCATCCTCGATTCCGACGCCAAGATCCCCGGCGTGCAGAAGATCGGCGACTACTACTACAACTTCTGGAAGGACCAGCAGCACGAGCGCGGCCTGTGGCGGCGCACCACCCTGGCCGAGTACCGCAAGGCCCAGCCGCAGTGGGAGACCGTGCTCGACCTGGACGCGCTGAACAAGGCCGAGGGCAAGAACTGGGTCTGGCACGGCGCCGACTGCCGCAAGCCCGACTACGCGCGCTGCCTGATCGCGCTGTCGCGCGGCGGGGCCGATGCCGATGAGACCCGCGAGTTCGACCTGACCAACAAGAAATTCCTGGCCGACGGGTTCTACCGTCCCGAAGCCAAGGGCGCGCTGGGCTGGAAGGACGCCGACACCGTCTACGTCTACACCGACTTCGGTGCGGGCAGCATGACCAGCTCGGGCTACCCGCGCATCGTCAAGGAGTGGAAGCGCGGCACGCCGCTGGACAGCGCGAAGGTCGTCTACGAAGGCAAGCCGGACGACATGTACATCGCCGCGTACCACGACGACACGCCGGGCTTCCAGCGCGATTTCGTCAGCCGCACGCTGGCGTTCTACAACGACGAGCTCTACCTCCGTCGCGCCGACGGCACGCTGGCCAAGGTCGACGCGCCGAACTCCGCCAACAAGGGCGTGTTCCGCGAGTGGCTGACGCTGGAACTGCGCGAGCGGTGGACCGTCGGTGGCAAGACCTATGCGGCAGGCTCGCTGCTGGCAGCGAAGTTCGACGACTTCATGGCCGGCAAGCGCACGTTCGACGTGCTCTTCGAACCGACCCCGACGACCTCGCTCGCCGGCATGTCGGTCACCAGGAACCACGTCGTGCTGAACGTGCTGGACGACGTCAAGAACAAGCTCAGCATCCTGACGCCGTCGGCGACGGGGTGGAAGACCAGCGCCTTCACCGGCGCGCCGGGCTTCGGCACCATCAGTGTCAGTGCGGTCGACAGCGACGACAGCGATGCGGTGTGGATGACCGTCACCGACTACCTGACCCCGACCACGCTGTCGCTGGTCGAACTGGGCCAGCAGCCGGAACAGCTGAAGTCGATGCCGGCCTTCTTCGATGCCTCGGGCAAGAAGATCGAACAGCACTTCGCCACGTCCAAGGACGGCACCAAGATTCCGTACTTCCTCGTGCGCCCGGACAACCTGAAGTACGACGGCAGCACGCCGACGCTGCTGTACGGTTACGGCGGCTTCGAGATCTCGATGACCCCGGGTTACTCCGGCGGTGTCGGCAAGGGCTGGCTGGAGAAGGGCGGCGTGTACGCGGTCGCCAACATCCGTGGCGGTGGCGAGTACGGTCCGCGCTGGCACCAGGCGGCGCTGAAGGCCAATCGCCACAAGGCCTATGAGGACTTCGCGGCGGTCGCGCAGGACCTGATCGCCCGCAAGATCACCTCGCCGAAGCACCTGGGCATCCAGGGCGGCAGCAACGGCGGCCTGCTGACCGGCAACATGCTCACGCAATACCCGGAACTGTTCGGTGCGGTGGTGGTGCAGGTCCCGCTGCTGGACATGAAGCGCTACAGCCACCTGCTGGCCGGTGCGTCGTGGATGGCCGAGTACGGCAATCCCGACACGTCCGACTGGGAGTTCATCAAGACCTTCTCGCCGTACCACCTGTTCGACGCGAAGAAGGACTATCCGCCGACCCTGTTCATGACCTCGACGCGCGATGACCGCGTGCATCCCGGCCATGCCCGCAAGATGGCGGCCATGATGCTGGACGCCGGCAAGGACGTGCGCTACTACGAAAACATCGAGGGTGGCCATGGCGGCGCGGCGAACAACGCCCAGGCCGCGCACATGAGCGCGTTGGCCTACACCTTCCTCTGGCAACAACTGTCCAAGTAAGTGCCTGGCGCCCCTCCCTCGCGGAGGGGCGCTGCCATTGCAACCCGCAATCCCGGACCCCATCCATGAAGCCGACTTCCTTCCTGCTTGCCGCGACCGTCCTGATGAGCACACCGATCACCTCCGCGCTTGCCGCCAGCGCCACCCCGCCCGACGTGGCCAAGAAGCCGCACGTGGTGAAGGCGCCCCACGGTGCCGAGCGCAACGACGAGTATTACTGGCTGCGCGACGACAAGCGCGAGAACAAGGAGATGCTGGCGTACCTCAACGCCGAGAACGCCTACACCGACGCGGTGATGGCGCCGTTGAAGCCGCTGGAGGACAAGCTGTACGACGAGGTCGTCGCCCGCATCAAGCAGGACGATGCGAGCGTGCCTTACCGCGAGCGCGGCTGGTGGTATTACGCGCGCTTCGTGACCGGCAAGGACTATCCGGTGCATGCGCGCCGCAAGGACGCCCCGGGCATGGATGCGGTCTCCATCCAGAAGGCCAACGAGGCCGGCGATTTCGCCGGCGAGCAGGTGCTGCTGGACGTCAATGCGCTGGGCGCCGGCAAGGACTACTACAACGTCGGCGACTACGAGGTCAGCCAGGACAACCGCCTGCTCGCCTACGCCGACGATACCAATGGCCGCCGCCAGTACACGATCCGCTTCAAGAACCTGGACACCGGTGAACTCCTGCCGGATACGGTCACCAACGCCGAACCGAACCTGGTGTGGTCGGACGACGGCCGCACGCTGTTCTACGTCGACAAGGACCCCGAGACCCTGCTCAGCAAACGGGTGAAGTCGCATGTGCTGGGCACGCCGGCCAGCCAGGACTCGCTGGTCTACGAAGAAGAAGACGACAGCTTCTACATGGGCATCGGCCGCAGCCGCGACGACAAGTTCATCTGCATCAGCGTCGAGAGCACCGTGTCGTCCGAGATGCGCTGCACGCCGGCCGCGAGCCCGGGCGTGTTCACCGTGCTGGCCCCGCGCGAGCGCGATGTGGAATACCAAGCCGACCACCTCGGCGACCGTTGGGTTATCCGCACGAATGCCGATGGCGCGACCAACTTCAAGATCGTGACCGCGCCGACCGATTCGACCTCGCGCAAGGACTGGAAGGACTGGATCGCGCACCGCAATGACGTGTTCGTCGAGGGCTTCGAACTGTTCGACGGTTTCAGCGTGGTGGCCGAACGCGCCAATGCGCTGGAGAGCCTGCGCGTGATCAAGGCAGACGGCAGCAGCGACTACGTCAAGGCCGACGAGCCGGCGTACTCGATGGGGCTGTCGGCCAATCCGGAAACCGGCACCGACTGGCTGCGTTACAGCTACACGTCGATGACCACGCCGGCGACGACCTACGAGATCAACACCAAGACCGGCGAGCGCCGCCAGCTGAAGCAGCAGCCCGTGCCCGGCTACGACGCCTCGAAGTACGTGACCGAGCGCGTGTGGGCACCGGCCCGCGACGGCAAGACGAAAATCCCGGTGACGCTGGTGTACCGCAAGGACGTCGCCCGCGACGGCAAGGCGCCGATGCTGCAGTACGCCTACGGCAGCTATGGCGCGTCGATGGATCCGAACTTCAGCATCACCAACGTCAGCCTGCTGGACCGGGGCGTGGTCTACGCGCTTGCCCATATCCGCGGCGGCCAGGAAATGGGCCGCGCGTGGTACGACGACGGCAAGCTCTACAACAAGGTCAACACCTTCACCGATTTCATCGATGTCACCGACTACCTGGTGAAGGAAGGCTATGCCGCCAAGGACCGCGTGGCCGCGATGGGCGGCAGCGCCGGTGGCCTGCTGATGGGCGCGGTGTCGAACATGGCGCCCGAGAAGTACAAGGTCATCCTGACCTTGGTGCCGTTCGTCGACGTCGTCACGACGATGCTGGACCCCACCATTCCGCTGACCACCAATGAGTACGACGAGTGGGGCAATCCGGAAGAGAAGGGCTACTACGACTACATCCTCACGTATTCGCCCTACGACAACCTGCAGGCCAAGGCCTATCCGGCGATGTTCGTCGGCACCGGCCTGTGGGATTCGCAGGTGCAGTACTGGGAGCCGGCCAAGTACGTCGCCCGCCTGCGCGACCTGAACACCAGCAAGAATACGGTCGTGTTCCGCACCAACATGGAAGCCGGCCACGGCGGCAAGTCCGGCCGTTTCCGCCAGTATCGCGAGCGCGCGGAGATGTACGCCTTCATGCTCGACCAGCTGGGCGTGGCGTCGAAGTAAGCCGCCATGCGAGCACGAAGAAAGCCGGGGCAACCCGGCTTTTTTCTTTTTCACGGCCAGCCGATGAGCGGCGCTCCAGTGTTGCGGCCCTCCCGCCGATAACCCGGGGAGAACAGCAGCGGAACGGAGAGGTGGGCCATGGCGAGGTGGGGCGCGGTCGTCCGCTGCGCGCACGTCGTGTTCGCGCCATCGGCGGCGGATTTGGGGTACAAGGGCGCGGTGCCCGATACGTCTTCCCCCAGACCCCGCGATATGCCCGATCCCAGGCCCGCCCGGTTCCGCTGGGCTTGGTGGCTGCTGGCGTACGCCAGCCTGGGCATGGGCATCCTCGGCGTGTTCGTGCCCGGGTTGCCGACGACGGTCTTCATCCTGATCGCGGCCTATGCGGCCTCGCGCGGTTCGGACCGGTTGCATCGTTACCTGGTCACGCACCCGCGTTTCGGCCCGATGATCCACGACTGGCACCTGCATCGCGCGGTGTCGCGGCGCGCCAAGTGGGCGGCGACGTGGGCGATGCTCGCCTGTGCCGCCCTCCTGGTCACGCTGATGCTGTGGACCGGATCGCACCGGTGGTGGATGGTCGCGCTTCCCCTTGCGTGCATGGCCACGGTCGACGCATGGCTGTGGCGGCGTCCCGAGCCACCACGCCCCGACTGAGCGTCCACCGCATTCATCGGGCTGTGGCTATACTCGCGCCATGAACCGGAATGTCCGCCTTGTCCTTGCCGCCGCCGTGATGGCGGTCCTCTCCGCCTGCGGTGCCAAGGGCCCGCTGTTCATGCCGGAGAAGCCGGTCGAAGAAGCGCCCGTGGCCCCCGCCGACGCCGTGCCGCCTGCGACCGATGGCGTCCCCGCCGACCCGCCGATCGACCCCGCGACGGTGCCCGCCACCGACGGGAATGGCTGAGTCGACGCACGCGCGGAGCACGTCGATGCGTTTCACCAAGATGCATGGGGCCGGCAACGACTTCGTCGTACTGGACCTGCGCGACGGCCTGCCGCCCCCGGATGCCGCGCTGGCCGCATCGCYCGCCGATCGTCACCGCGGCGTGGGCTGCGACCAGATCCTGACCATCGAACCCCCTCGCAGCGCCGGCGCGGTCGCGGCCTACCGCATCTGGAATGCGGACGGCTCGCCTTCCCAGCAATGCGGCAACGGGGCGCGCTGCGTGGCGGCATGGCTGGTGCGCGATGGCGCTGCAGGTGACGTGGTCTTCCAGGTCGACAGCCCCGTGGCAGCGCACGCGGTGGAGCGCCTCGCCGATGATCGCTATGCGGTTGCGATGGGCGTCCCCGAGTTCGTGCCGGCGCGCATTCCCCTCCGCGGCTTCGACGACGCGCGCGCCGAGTACGACGCGGATGTGGACGAAGGCGTGCGGGTACGCTTCGGCGCGGTGTCGATGGGCAACCCACACGCGGTGATCGAGGTCCCGTCCGTCGATGCCGCCCCGGTGCTGCACTACGGCCCCTTGCTGCAACGCTCGTGGCACTTCCCGGAATCGGTCAACGTCGGGTTCGCCGAAGTGGTCGCGCGCGATCGCGTAGGCCTGCGCGTGTACGAGCGCGGCGTGGGCGAGACCCTGGCCTGCGGCAGCGGCGCCTGTGCGGCCGCGGCCGTGCTGATCCGTCGAGGTCGCGTGGATCGCGACGTCGCCATCGTGCTGCCGGGTGGCGAGCTCCGCATCCGCTGGCCGTCCGACGACGCGCAGGTCATCATGTCCGGGCCGGCGGCATTCGTATTCGAAGGGGAATGGAAAGCATGAGCGAGACACTCGAAAAACTGGGCGCCCACGAGGTCGCAGCGTGGCTGCGTCGCCACCCGACTTTCCTGAAGCAGTTCCCCGACCTCGCGCTGAGCATGGTGGTACCGCGCGACGAAGGCCCCACGGCGTCGCTGGCCAGCTATCAGCTGGAAGTCTTGCGCGACAAGAACCGCGAGTTGTCCAAGCGCCTCGGCGACCTGTTCGCCAATGCACAGGAAAACGAGCGCCTGGCCGTGCGCACGCACCAGCTGGCGCTCACGCTCATGAAACAGAACACCGCGGCCGACACCGTGCGCGCGATGGCGGCGTCGCTGGCCGAAGACTTCAACGGCGACCGCGTCAGCATCGTGCTGCTGCAGCCAGTGGCCGGGCTGGACGAAGGCGAGTGGCTGCAGGTCATCCCGGCCGACAACCCGCACATGGCCCCTTTCCGCGACTGCCTGCGCGACGGCGAGCCGATCTGCGGGCGCCTGCAACCTGAGAAGCATGTGCTGCTGTATGGCGCGCGCGCGGAAGAAGTGGCGTCCTCGGCGCTGCTGCCCTTGCCCGGCATCGGCCTGGTCGCCGTCGGCAGCCGCGATGGCAACCGTTTCTACCCCGGCATGGGCACGCTGTTCCTGCGCATGATGGGCGAGACGCTGGTGACGGCGCTGAAGCGGTTCGATGGTTGAGCGCGCGCTGACGCCCGTTGCGGGAATGACGGACCACCGGAATGTACGCAGTCGCCGACTTCCTTGCCCATCTCGAGGTCGAGCGCCGCGTCTCTGCGCATACGCTGGACGCGTACCGGCGTGACCTCGCCGCGTTGACGGAATGGGCACAGGCCCAGGGCATTGCCCACCTGGTGGAGGTGCATGCGGAGCAGCTGCGCACGTTCGTCGCCAGCGAGCACCGTCGTGGGTTGTCGCCGAAAAGCCTGCAGCGGCGGCTCTCGGCGTGTCGCAGCTACTACCAGTGGCTGTTGAAACATGGCCGCGTGGCCGCGAGTCCCGCCGCAGCGCTGCGCGCACCCAAGGCGCCGCGCAAGCTGCCGCAGGTGCTCGATGCCGACGAGGCCGTCCGGTTGGTCGAGGTGCCGACCGATGCACCCCTGGGCAAGCGCGACCGCGCACTGCTCGAACTCTTCTATTCGTCCGGCTTGCGCTTGAGCGAGCTGTGCGCCCTGCGGTGGCGCGACCTGGACATGGCCGGTGGCATGGTCACCGTGCTGGGCAAGGGCAGCAAGGAGCGCAAGGTGCCGGTCGGCTCGCATGCGCGCAACGCGCTGGCCGAATGGCGACAGGAGCGACCGTCCGGCAACGAGGGCTTCGTCTTCCCCGGCCGTGCCGAGGGTCCCCTTTCGCAACGCGCCGTGCAGATCCGCATCAAGCAGCTGGCGCAGCGGCAAGGCCTGTTCAAGCACGTACACCCGCACATGCTGCGTCACAGTTTCGCCAGCCACATCCTCGAATCCTCGGGTGACCTGCGTGGCGTGCAGGAGCTGCTGGGCCACGCCGACATCGCGACCACGCAGATCTACACGCACCTGGACTTCCAGCACCTGGCCAAGGTCTACGACGCTGCGCATCCGCGGGCCAAGCGCAAGAAATAGGAAAGCCGTAGAGCCGTAGGCTGGGATGGAGCAACGCGTAATCCCAGCGCGTGCCTCCGACATCGCCGGGTTGCTGGGATTGCGCTTCGCTCCATCCCAGCCTACGGCCCCGGGTTGCTTCCAAAGGCCATGCTTGAACCGCGGAGCGGCGTCCCCACCTCTGGGGGAACACCCCGGAGGCCTCCATGGACCCCAGCCAGAATCCGAACGTCTTCCACGCCACCACCATCCTGTCCGTGCGCCGCAACGGGCATGTCGCCGTCGCGGGCGATGGCCAGGTGACGCTGGGCCACACGGTCATGAAAGGCAACGCGCGCAAGGTGCGCCGGCTCGGTCGCGATGGCCAGGTGCTGGCGGGTTTCGCCGGCGCCGCGGCGGATGCGTTCACGCTGTTCGAACTGTTCGAGGCCAAGCTGGAGAAGCACGGCCAGCTGACACGCGCGGCCGTGGAATTGGCGAAGGACTGGCGTACCGAGCGCCGCCTGGGCAAGCTCGAAGCGCTGCTCGCCGTCGCCGACAAGGAAACCTCGCTGATCATCAGTGGCACCGGCGACGTCATCGAGCCGGAGGACGGCATCATCGCCATCGGCTCGGGCGGTTCCTACGCGTTGTCCGCCGCGCGCGCGCTGCTCGCCCACACCGAGCTCGATGCGAAGTCCATCGCCGTCGAGTCGCTGAACATCGCCGGCGACATCTGCATCTACACCAACCGCAACGTGGTGGTCGAAGAGCTCTGAGCTCCGACGCCCGCTCGCATCCCAACGACTACATCGCCATGACAGAAAACACTTCATCCACGATGACCCCGCGCGAGATCGTGCAGGAACTCGACCGTCATATCGTCGGCCAGCACGCGGCCAAGCGCGCGGTGGCCATCGCGCTGCGAAACCGCTGGCGCCGCATGCAGCTGGACACCAGCCTGCGCAACGAGGTGATGCCGAAGAACATCCTGCTGATCGGCCCCACCGGCGTCGGCAAGACCGAGATCGCGCGGCGCCTGGCGACGCTGGCGAATGCGCCATTCGTGAAGGTGGAAGCCACACGCTTCACCGAAGTCGGTTACGTGGGCAAGGACGTCGAGCAGATCGTCCGCGACCTCGCCGATACCGCGGTGAAGATGTACCGCGAGCAGGCCAAGGCGCGCATGCGCACCCAGGCCGAGGAGCGTGCGGAAGACCGCATCCTCGACGCGCTGCTGCCGCGTCGCGAGGGCGCCGGCGGCGGGTTCGGCTTCGGCGCGAACACCGCCACCACCACCGTCGACATCGGCGCGGAACCGTCGTCGAAGGAATCCGAGACCCGGCAGAAGCTGCGCCGCCAGCTGCGCAATGGCGACCTGGACGAGCGCGAGATCGAACTCGAGCTCTCCGCCAACGTCGGCGTCGACATCATGACCCCGCCGGGCATGGAGGAGATGGGCCAGCAACTGCGCCAGATGTTCTCCAACCTGGGCGGCAGCAAGACCCACAAGCGCACCGTGACGATCAAGGCGGCGCGCCCGCAGCTGGTCGAAGAGGAAGCCGGCAAGCTGGTCAACGAGGACGACATCCGTGCGGCCGCGATCGAGGCCTGCGAGCAGCACGGCATCGTCTTCATCGACGAAATCGACAAGGTCGCCAAGCGCAGCGGCAACGTCGGCGGCGCCGATGTCAGCCGCGAGGGCGTGCAGCGCGACCTGCTGCCGCTGGTGGAAGGCAGCAACGTGTCGACCAAATACGGCACGGTGAAGACGGACCACATCCTGTTCATCGCGTCCGGCGCGTTCCACCTGGCCAAGCCGAGCGACCTGATCCCGGAGCTGCAGGGTCGTTTCCCGATCCGCGTCGAGCTGTCGGCACTGAGCAAGGACGACTTCATCCGCATCCTCACCGAGCCGAAGGCGGCGCTCAGCAAGCAATACGTGGAACTGATGAAGACCGAAGGCGTCGCGTTGCGTTTCAGCGATGATGCGATCGACCGTCTCGCCGAGATCGCCGCGCTGGTCAACGAGCGCCAGGAGAACATCGGCGCGCGCCGCCTGCATACGGTGCTGGAGCGCCTGCTGGACACGCTGAGCTACGAGGCGCCCGACCGCGATGGCCAGAGCGTGGTCATCGATCGAGCCTACGTCGATGCGCATCTCGGCGAACTGGTGCAGGACCCCGACCTCAGCCGCTACATCCTCTGAGTCCCGAACCCGGCGCGAGGCGGGTTCTTCGTTTCTGGGGTGCAGGGGGGGCGTCGGTTACAATCGATGCATCCCCGCACTCCTTCTCCTTTCCCATGAGTACGCTGCCTCCTTGCCCGCAATGCGCTTCCGCCTACACCTACGAGGACGGCGTGCAGCTGGTGTGCCCGGAGTGCGGGCACGAATGGTCTGCCGATGCCGCCGGCGGCGGCGATGAAGCGCGTGTCATCAAGGACGCGAACGGCAACCTACTGCGGGACGGCGACACCGTCACCGTCATCAAGGACCTGAAGGTGAAAGGTTCGTCGCTGGTGGTGAAGGTCGGCACCAAGGTCAAGAACATCCGCCTGGTCGACGGCGACCACGACATCGACTGCAAGATCGATGGCATCGGCGCGATGAAGCTCAAGTCGGAGTTTGTGCGCAAGGCCTGACACCCGCGTTTCACATCATCCTCGACGGACACGGAACGACCGCATGCAAATCCCTTCGCAGGCATCTCCGGACGGCAAGGTACGAACGGTGCTGGTGGTGGGTGGTGCGGGGTTCATCGGTGGCTACCTGGTGGCGGCGCTGCGCCGCCATGGCTGGCGCGTCCTGCGGGCCGTGCGGCCGAAGGGAAATCGGCTCGCAGATGACGAACGCCCTTGCGACCTGCAGGCGATGCGGCTGCCGGAGGATTGGGTGCCGCTGCTGGACGGCGTGGAGGCGGTGGTCAACGCCGCAGGCATTCTCCGCGAGGAAGCGGGGCAGACCTTCGAGGTCGTGCACGTGGCCGCGCCGCTGGCGCTTGCGAAGGCCTGCGTGGCGCGCGGCATCAGGCGCTTCGTGCAGGTATCCGCTCTGGGCCTGCCCGAGGATGGGCCGTTCATCGCCTCCAAACATCGCTTCGACGAACAACTCGGCGGGCTCGCGCTGTCGTCCGTCGTGCTGCGTCCGTCGGTGGTCTATACGGTAAGCGGCTCCTACGGCGGAACCTCGCTGTTGCGTGCATTGGCGGGCTTTCCCGGCGCGCAATGGCTGCCGGGCGACGGTCGATGGCAGGTGCAGCCCGTTGCGGCGGAGGATCTGGGCGAACTGGTCGCGCGCGCGGCCGACGACACGGTCAGTGGGATTTACGAAGTGGGCGGCCCCACGCCGATGTCGTTGCGCGACTACCAGCAGCAATGGCGACGTTGGCTGCGCATTCCCGGAGAGCGCGTGGTGGCCGTGCCCGAGGCCTGCGTGTCGCTTGCCGTGGCGACGATGGAGGCGGTGGGCCGCGGACCGGTGGGACGGACGATGTGGCGCATGCTGCGAAGGGGCAATACCACCGCGCCGGATGCGACAGAGCGGCTGGAGGCCACTTTCGGCCTGCGGCCTCGCGCGCTCGCCGAGGCGCTGGGCCAGGCGCCCAGCCAGGTGCAGGATCGTTGGCAGGCGCAGCTCTACTTCCTCGCGCCCGCCTTGCGTTGGGCCGTGGTGGGCTTGTGGCTGCTGTCGGCGCTGGCCGGCTTCATCACGCCGGCGGCAGACATCCTGCGCCTCGCGGCGGATACGCCGCTGGCGGCCTGGGATCCGGTGATGCTGGCGCGCGTGGGTGGGGCGGCCGACTTGGTGCTCGGCCTCTGGTTGGCGAGTGGTTGGCGATCGCGGACCGCTGTCGGCGCGATGCTGCTCTTGTTGCTCGCCTACACGCTGGTGCTGGGCGGCCTGGTGCCTGCCTCGTGGTGGGACCCGCTGGGTGGCATGGCGAAGAATCTGGTGCTGCTGCCGGCGTTGGCGGTGCTGTGGGTCCTGACGGAGCGGCGCTGAGATGACCTACCTGTGGGTGAAGTGGATCCATATCCTCGCTTCGACGCTGCTGTTCGGCACCGGGCTGGGCATCGCGTTCTTCATGTGGCTCGCGCACCTGCGTAGCGATGCGCGCGTGATCGCCGCGACGGCGCGGACGGTGGTGATCGCCGATGCCTGCTTCACCGCGCCGGCGGTGGTCGTGCAGCTCGCCACGGGCATCTGGCTGACGCATCTGCTCGGCCTGCCGCTGGACGTCTTCTGGGTAAAGGCGGCGCTGATGCTGTTCTTCGTGATCGGCGCGTGCTGGTTGCCCGTGCTGTGGCTGCAGGTCCGCGCGCGCAATCTCGCCCAGCGTGCCGTTGCGGATGGCGCGCCGCTGCCGCCTGCGTATCACCGCGCCATGCGGTGGTGGTTCTGGCTGGGTTGGCCGGCCTTCCTCAGCGTCATCGCCATTTTCTGGCTGATGGTGATGAAACCCGCCTGATCCGGCGCCTGGCGGGCTCAGTCCTCGCCGATGTCCTCGTTCCACACTTCGGGGTTGGCGCGGATGTAGTCACCGAGCATCGTGATGCATTCCTCGCTCTGCAGATCAATGACCTGGACGCCGGACTCGCGCAGCCAGTAGATGCCGCCCTGGAACGTCACCGACTCCCCCACGACCACCGTGCCGATGTTGAACTGGCGCACCAGCCCGCTGCAGTACCAGCAAGGGGCCAGCGTGGTGACCATGATGGTGTCGCGGTAGCGGCGCTGGCGGCCGGCCTTGCGGAAGGCATCGGTTTCGCCGTGCACGGAAGGGTCGCCTTCCTGGACGCGGCGGTTGTGGCCGCAGCCCAGCAGTCGGCCGTCCTGGTGGTAGAGCGCGGCACCGATCGGGATGCCCCCTTCGGCCAGGCCCTGGCGGGCTTCGGCGATGGCGGTCTCGAGGAGGGCGCGATAGTCGGGCGTCGTGCTCATGGCGGCGTTGATCGGGGTGGTCGGGCGCGCAGCATCACATGGTGGAGAGTGTGATGCCACTCACGGCGTGCGTGCGCCGGACTGGTTAGAACACTCGACGTGCCGCGTGACGCGCACGGTGACCAGGGGAGTCGGGAGCGTGAAAAGGGGATTCAAGGACGTATCGCGCCGTGCCGTCGGGTTGGCGGTGGGGTTCCTGCTAGTGTTGTCGCAGGCAGCGGGTGTGAAGGCGCAGACGATCGAGCAGGGGTTGTTGCAACTGGAGTGGGGCGACCCGCCGCGCGCTTCCGCAGGACAGCCCCGGCTCGCGCCCCGCTTCAATGCCTCGTTGCTCAGGGACGACGGCAGCCGCATCGCGCTCGATCCCGCGCAGGCGAAGCTGGCCGCCGGCGATCTCTACGTACTGGCCAATCGCCGCGTCGCCGTGGCGTTCGCGCCGCAGGGTCGCGTGATGTCGTCCGCGCCCGCGATCCAAGCCATCGTGCCGGCGGACCGCGTCACCCAGTCCGCGCCGGTGCAGGGCGCCAGCGAGCGGGTGATGGCGGCCGCTCCCATCAGCGGGACCACGCGCTGGGTGACGCTGATGTGCAAGTTCAGCGACGTGGCAGAGGAGCAGAAGGACCAGGCGTTCTTCCAGTCGCAGTACGGCGAGGGCGTGGGCCAACTCGGGCACTACTGGCGCGAGGTGTCCTACAACAAGATCAACCTGACCGGCAGCACCGCGCATGGTTGGTACGTGCTGCCGAGCCCGCGCTCGACCTACGTCACCATGGTCGACGGCAAGGAGAAGGCGGATCTGAACAAGCTGTTCGCCGACTGCGCGTCCGCGGCGCCGGCGACGCTCGACCTGAGTACGCCGGTCGGCATCAACATGATGTTCAATGGCCTGCTCGATGGCTATGCGTGGGGCGGACAGAGCTGCGCGACGGTGCGCGGCGTGCGCCTGTGCAAGCGGGTCACCTGGAACCCCCCCTGGTCCTTCGGCAACCTCGCGCCGCTGGCGCACGAAATGGGGCATGGCTACGGTTTGCCGCACTCGGACAATTCCGATGGGGACGACGACACCTACGACAATCCCTGGGACGTCATGAGCGATGGCTGGTCCAACGCGGTGGGCGATGCGACCTATGGCACGCGCCCCAAGCACATCAACATCTTCCAGCGAAACCGGTTGAGCTGGGTCGATGCGCCGCGCCAGCGGGTCGTCATGCTCGGCGACCTGGCCACCCGCGACATCACGCTGGACTATGCGCACCTGGCGGCGTCGGCGAACGTGCAGATGCTGGTGCTTTCGCTGTCGCCCCAGCCCGATCCCTATGCGACGGTGGTCTACACGCTGGAAGCTCGCAAGCGCGAGGGCACGTACGAGGGCAGGCTCGCCGGCGATGCGGTGATCATCCACAAGATCGAACGTTCCGGTACCGCCTACAGTGTCGATGCCGACGTGCCGCCGGCCAACCGCTCGAACAACGAAGGCTCGATGTTCAAGGTGGGCGAGCGCTGGGTCACGCCCGATGCTTCCTACGCGGTCATGATCAAGGCGCAGACCGCCACCGGCTTCGTGGTGACCGTCGGCCCCGCGCGGGTATCGGGCGGGCCATTGCCCGCGCTGGTCAAGCCCGCCACGGTGTCGGCGTCATCGACACCCGCGTCCACCACCACGCCACCGGGGCGCGATGCCGCCGGGCGTGACGTGGCGCCCTCGCGATGCAGCGCGCGGCAGGGTGGAAGAACTGCCAACTGCAGCGTGCGCGAGCGCTGACGCGTAGGGGTTTCCCCTACGTGATGCGGATATCCCCGACGCGGCGCGCGACGGCGCCGATCGACGAAAAGCGAAGGCGGTTCGCGCGCGAATGCTGACCTGCATCRCAGTTCGGAACATCCGCGCGAGAAACATGCGTTCGTGCGGTTCCGCGCCCTCAAGACCTCGTGATTCCCGCCGACACCCGACCATGGCGGCGTCATTTCGACCCGCTTCCATGAATGGGGTCGCGCGTGGTCACAAACGGATCGGGCGACATCCGGCGAACGCGTTGCCGCGCACTGTTCGCCGTCGGAATGTCGATCATCGGATGCATCGTTCCGCATCTTCCGCTGCGTGCGGAGACGGTGGTGCAGGGAACGCTGCAGCTGCAGTGGGCGGATCCGCCGCGTGCATTGCCCGGTCGCGTCCAGGCGGCGCCGCACCTCGATGCGTGGCTCGACATGGGGCCAGGGCAGCGCCTGCGCCTGGACGTGGGGCAGGCCAAGCGTGCGGCGGGCGACCTCTACGCGCTGGCCAACCGCCGCGTAGCGGTGTCGTACGCCGCGCACGGCGACGTGGCCGCCGGCGCCAAGGTGATGGCGTCGGCCGGCGTCGCGCCGTCGATCAGCGCCATCGTGCCCACCGACACCCTGAAACCGCGAGCGCTCGCAGCCGGAGCCGACGGCCGCGTCATGGCGTCCGCGCCGATCCTGGGCGCAACGCGCTGGATCACGCTGATGTGCAAGTTCGCCGACATCGACGCCGAGCAGAAACCGCGCAGCTATTTCCAGGAACAGTACGGCACCGCGCCGGGCCAGCTGGGCCATTACTGGTCCGAAGTGTCGTACGGCCAGGTCAGCCTTGCCGGCAGTTCCGCGCATGGCTGGTACACGCTGCCGAAGCCGCGCTCCGCGTACCTGGCCGATGTCAATGGCAAGCAGAAGGCGCAGTTGTCCGAACTGTTCGCCGACTGTGCCGCGGCGGCTGATGCCGAGGTCGGGTTCGCGGGCATCCAGGGTGTCAACCTGATGTTCAATGGCGAGCTGGACGGCAATGCGTGGGGCGGCGGTGCCTGCACCACGCTGGATGGCGTCTACACGTGCACGCGCGTGACGTGGAGTCCGCCGTGGTCGTTCGCCAATCTCGCGCCGCTGGCACACGAGATGGGGCACGGCTACGGACTGCCGCATTCCAACAATTCCGACGGCGACAGCGACACGTACGACAATCCCTGGGACGTGATGAGCGACGCGTGGCGCAATGCGACCAGCGACGCCACGTACGGTCTGCTGCCCAAGCACCCGAACATGTACCAGCGCGAGCGCCTCGGCTGGCTGCCCGCCGCGCGCAAGCGCGTCGTGGCTGCCGACAATCGCGACACGATGGAGTTCGTGCTGGATGCCGGCAGCGTGTCGAAGACGGCCAACACGCAGCTGGTGGTGCTGGCCCTGCCTGCGCAGCCCGACCCCTACAGGACGGTCATCTACACGCTGGAGGCGCGCCGCCGTACCGGCACGTACGAGGCCAAGCTGGCGGGCGATGCCGTGATCATCCACAAGCTGGAAGACTACGGCATCGCCTACAGCGTCGATCGCGATACGCCGGCGGCCAACTATTCCAGCAACGAAGGATCGATGCTGAAGGTCGGTGGACGCTGGAATACGCCCGATGAACTGCACTGGGTGGAAGTGGTCTCCGCCACGGCCGACGGCTTCGTCGTGCGGATCGGGCCGAAGCCGCGCTCGATGAGTTCGCCGGCGCCGGT
Organism: Pseudoxanthomonas sp. LjRoot204_2; assembly: GCF_056175765.1. Lineage (NCBI taxonomy): Bacteria > Pseudomonadati > Pseudomonadota > Gammaproteobacteria > Lysobacterales > Lysobacteraceae > Pseudoxanthomonas > Pseudoxanthomonas sp. LjRoot204_2. The sequence goes on from NZ_JBGFFG010000008.1 coordinate 17,531, forward strand.
CCTGGTGCGTCCCGCGACGGTCGCGGCGTCCTCGCCGCCGGCGTCGCGTCCGGCACCGTCGGTCCCCACCCCGGCCGCGCGCGCGGCGACCCCGCCTCGCCGGCGCGCCTGCGACGCGCTGCCGTCGTTGTTGCGCGTGGCGCCCCTGTGCACCTGGATGGAACGCTGAGCCACGCGCGATCGCGCAACCGGGTGGGGCGCGCTGCACCGCCGCGTCGTGCGTGGGCGGCCGACGGCGGGTAGTGCGATAATCCGGCCATGAGCGAATCCCCCTACGAACGCGGTACCACCCATTTCGGCTTCCGCGACGTCGCCGCCAAGGACAAGCAGAAGCTGGTGGGCGAAGTCTTCACGTCGGTCGCCGGCAAGTACGACCTGATGAACGACCTGATGAGCCTCGGCATCCATCGGGTGTGGAAGCGCTACTTCGTCAGCACCTGCCAGGTGAAGCGTGGCGACCGCGTGCTCGACCTTGCGGGTGGCACGGGCGACATCGCGGCGTTGCTGAAGGATCGGGTGGGCGATACCGGCCAGATCATCCTGGGCGACATCAACGCCGGCATGTTGTCGGTGGGCCGCGACCGCATGACCGATCGCGGCGTGGTGCAGGGGCTGGAGTACGTGCAGTGCAACGCGGAAGCGCTGCCTTTCCCCGATGCGAGTTTCGACCTGGTCACCATCGCCTTCGGGCTGCGCAACGTGACCGACAAGGAAGCGGCGCTGCGCGACATGTACCGCGTGCTGAAGATCGGCGGGCAGGCGCGGGTGCTCGAGTTCTCCGAAGTCACCGTCGACTGGTTCAAGCCGGTCTACGATTTCCACTCGTTCAAGGTGCTGCCGAAGCTGGGGCAGTTGTTCGCGCAGGACGCCGGCAGTTACCAGTACCTCGCCGAGAGCATCCGCAAGCACCCGCCGCAGGCCGAACTGCAGGGCATGATGGATGCGGCCGGCTTCGCGCGGACCGGTTACAAGAACCTGTCCGCAGGCATCGTGGCCATCCATACCGGCTACAAGGTCTGAAAAAGGCGCCGAGTGCTCTGCAGAAGCGCCGCATGGGCGCGATGCTTTTCCGTCACCCCGATCGAGGGCATCGCGGGCATGGCCCGCTCCTGCAAGGCGCCACGGAGCAGGCGCCCGACGGCCAACGGCAAGGCAGCCCCGGCCCGGCGCGGTAAACTAGGCACTTCCCCCGTATCGCTGGAAGTCCCCTGATGCGTTCTCTGGCTTTGCTGTTGTCCTGCGCCGCCGTGCTGGCGGCCGGTTGTTCCAAGGAACCCGAACCCGCCCCCGTGGCCGCCACGCCCAAGCCCGCCGCCGCTGCGCCCGTCGACCACGACGAGCACTCCTACGCCGAGCCGCAGAAAGTGGCCATCGACGACCTGGCGCTGGACATCGCGGTCGATTTCGACGCCAAGACCATCGGCGGGACCGCCACCTACACGCTGGACTGGAAGGACAAGGCCGCTACCCGCCTGGTGCTGGACACGCGCGACCTGACCATCGCGAAGGTCGAGGGCGAGGCCAATGGCGCCTGGGCGCCGCTGCAGTACGCCCTGGCCCCGAAGGACGCGGTGCTGGGCAGCAAGCTGACCATCGAAACGCCGGCACGCAACGCCAAGGTCCGCGTCACCTACACCAGTTCGCCGGAGGCTTCGGGCCTGCAGTGGCTGACGCCGGAGATGACCGAGGGCAAGCAGCTGCCCTTCATGTTCAGCCAGTCGCAGCAGATCCATGCACGCAGCTGGGTCCCGCTGCAGGACACGCCGCAGGTGCGCTACACCTACAGCGCGCACGTGACCTCGCGCCCGGACGTGATGGTGCTGATGAGCGCTGACAACGATCCGGCCGCGGCGCGTGATGGCGACTACACCTTCAAGATGCCGCAGAAGATCCCGTCGTACCTGATGGCGATCGCCGCCGGCGACCTGGTCTTCAAGCCGATCTCCGCGCGCAGCGGCGTGTGGGCCGAGCCGGCGATGGTCGACAAGGCCACGAAGGAGTTCGAAGACACCGAGAAGATGATCGCCGCCACCGAGCAGCTGTACGGCCCCTACCGCTGGGACCGCTACGACATGCTGGTGCTGCCGCCGTCGTTCCCGTACGGCGGCATGGAAAACCCGCGCCTGAGCTTCATCACCCCGACCGTGATCGTCGGCGACAAGACGCTGGTCTCGCTGATCGCGCACGAGCTGGCGCACAGCTGGTCGGGCAACCTGGTGACGTTCTCCAGCGCCAAGCATGGCTGGCTCAACGAAGGCTTCACCAGCTACGTCGAGAACCGCATCGTCGAAGCGCTGTACGGCAAGGAGACGTCCAGCATGGAGTACTCCATCGCCCGCAACAGCCTGAAGAAGGAAATCGGCACGATGCCGGAGGCGACGCAGTCGCTGGCGGTCAAGCCGGGCACGACGCTGGATGCGGATGATGCACTCAGCGCGGTCTCGTACGACAAGGGCGCCTGGTTCCTGCAGTTCCTCGAGGAGCGCTTTGGTCGCCAGGAGTTCGACGCCTTCCTGCGCGGCTACTTCGACCACTTCGCATTCCAGAGCATCACCACCGAACAGTTCCTCGACTACGCGAAGAAGAACCTGTTCGACAAGCATCCCAACCTGGTCACCGATGCCGAAATCCAGGCGTGGGTGTACGGCACGGGCATTCCGGCCAACGCACCGCAGGTGCAGTCGCGCGGCTTCTCCAACACCGATACCGCGCGCATCGCCTGGCAGGGCAGCGGCCAACTGCCCAATCCCCAGCTGACCAGCGGATGGGTCACCCAGCAATGGGTGCATTTCCTCGAAGGCATGGGCGAGAAGCTGACCGTCGAACAGCTCAAGCAGTTGGACGACGCCTACCACTTCACCGGCACCGCCAACGGCGAGATCGCGATGCGCTGGTACCCGCTGACCATCCGCAGCGGCTACGTCGAGGCGCGTCCGGAGATCGCCCGGTTCATCGAGCGCGTAGGACGTCGCAAGCTGATCATGCCGATCTACGAGGAACTGGTGAAGACGCCCGAAGGCTTGGCGCTGGCCAAGGAGAGCTTCGCGCGTGCCAGGCCGGGGTACCACCCGATCACGACCGGATCGGTCGAGGCCTTGCTGGCGAAGGCATCCGCGGCGCCCTGACGCATGAGGCGTCGCGTGCCCCGCGCATGGACGGCCGCCCTGGGGGTGGCCGTTCTTGTTTGCGCGCTGGCGCTGTGGACGTGGCGTGATCCGATGGCACCGCTGCGCGTGGGCATGGCCGCGGAGGGATGGTGGATCGGCCTGTCCGAGCATCGCGTCGTGGTCGGCGACCACCGCTGGGCGTACGACGAACGGGAGGCGGAGGCACCTGCAGCGCCCACCGTGGTGATGGTGCATGGGTTCACCGGCAGCAAGGAGAACTGGTATCCGCTGGCGGAGCGGTTGGGCGGGCACTACCGCCTGGTCATTCCCGATCTGCCGGGGTGGGGCGAAAGCCAGCGACGGGGCGGTGCCGATTACGGTTTCAAGGCGCAGGCCGCGCGACTGGCGGCATTCCTGCGGGAGATCCGCCGCGATGGCAGTCCGATCGTGCTGCTGGGGCATTCGATGGGCGGTGGCATCGTCGCGATCACCGCGGCCGATCATCCTGACCTCGTGGCGCGGCTCGGCCTGATCGACGCGGCGGGCGTGCGGTTCAAGGACAACACGTTCGGTATCGACGTGCTGGCGGGCGGGAATCCTTTCGCGGTCCACGATGCGGCATCGCTGCAGCGCTATCTGGACACGGTCTTCCACGACCGCACGACGCAACCCGCCATTCCCTGGCCCGCCTCGCAGGCGGTGATCGACTGGCGCATCGCACAGGCGCCGTTCGAACAGCGCGTGCTCGACCGCATAGGGCGCAGCGACGAGCGCTTCCTGCCCGGCGAGCGTGCGGCGCTGATCCGCCAGCCCGCCCTGTTGCTGTGGTGCCGGCAGGACCGCGTGATCGATCCCAGCGCGATGGTCCTTTACGCCGCAAAGATGCCGCAGGCGATCCAGGTTTCACTGGACGGTTGCGGCCATATGTCCATCATGGAAAAACCCGACGACGTGGCGGCCGCGGTCGCCCTGTTGATCCAGCGAGGCATCTCCCGATGAAGAAGAACACGACATCCCTCCTGTTGCTGGCCCTCACGTGTGCGCTGGCGACGTCCGGTTGCGGCGACCGCGAGGCCGAACGCGCCGCCGCGGCGGCGGCCGAGGCCGCCGCCGTCGAGCAGCAGGCGGACGAACTGGCGAAGAAGTACGACAGCGCCGTGGCCGCCAGCGACTGGGA
>NZ_JBGFFG010000009.1:0-20164 GCF_056175765.1 Pseudoxanthomonas sp. LjRoot204_2
TCGTCGCTGGCGAGGAACAGCGCGGTGAACGCCACTTCCTCGGGCGTGCCGATGCGCCCGGGCGGCAGCAGTGCCGCCTGCTTCTCGCGCGTTCCGGGCTCGCGCTCGAACCACGCTTCGATGCGCGGCACGAGGATAAGGCCGGGCGAAATCGAGTTCACCCGGATCCCGCGCGCGGCGTACTCGATGCCGAGCGCGCGGGTCAGGCCGATCAGCCCGTGCTTCGCGACCGGATACGGGAAGCAGCCCGCGATGATCTTGTGGCCATGCACCGAGGCGATGTTGACGATGCTGCCCGCGCCCTGCACCTGCATCGCGGGCAGCACGGCACGGCAAAGATGCCAGGCGCCCTTGAGGTTGAGCGACAGGCAGCGCTCCCAATTCTCGTCGGACAGGGTGAGCGGATCGGAGAACACATCCGCACCGGCATTGTTGACCAGCACATCGATGCGGCCATGCGCCGCGAGCACCGCCTGCACGGCCGCGTCCATCGCGCCGGCATCGGTGATGTCGGCGATGCGGTGCTGCACGCCGTCATCGGCGATGGGCACGGCCTGCTTGTCGAGGCCGACCACGGTGGCGCCCTCGCGTGCGAACAGCTGCGCCGTGGCCGCGCCGATGCCGCTGGCGGCACCGGTGACCAGCGCGACCTTGCCGGACAGGCGGCCGCTCATGGGAGACGGATTCCGTCCGGCGTGGACGCGACGATGGCGCCGGCACGCGACGTGCCGTCGGATTGCGATGTCGCCATGGGGCCCTCCTCCCGGCGGTGATCGGATGCGGGGCTGTCCCGTGGCGGACCTGTGCCGGCCATCCCCGGGGCCCCTCGCGGGCGGTCAGGCATGGCCGCCGACCCGCGCTTGAAGCGTGGCATAGCCTCGCGTGGGCATCTATGTACGACAAATGAAATTTTTGTCATAGGCTATTCCGCACACGAATAGCTCGTGCCCCGGAGGCGACCATGGTCCACCCCACCACCGGCTGGTTCGGCGCCACGCGCCTGAAGACCCGCCATCTTTCCCTGCTGCTGCACCTGTACGAACAGCGCTCGGTCCTGCGCGCGGCCGAGGCCGCCAACATGACCCAGCCCGCCGCCTCCAAGCTGCTGGCGGAGATGGAGAGCCTGCTCGGCGTGCCCCTGTTCGAGCGCCATGCCCGTGGCGTGGAGCCGACCTGGTACGGCCAGGTGCTGATCCGCCGGGCACGCTCGGCCCTGTCCGAGATCGGCCGTGCCCACGACGAGATCGTCGCCTTGCGCAGCGGACGCATGGGCCAGGCCGCGATCGGCACCGTGGTGAATCCCGGTACCACCCTGGTGCCGCAGGCCATCGCGGCGGTGAAGCGCGATTTCCCCGACATCCTCATCCGGGTCGAGATGGACTACAGCCGGCCGCTCGTGGCCAAGCTGCTGGATGGCCAGCTCGACATCGTGGTCGGTCGCATCATGGGCCCCGAAGGCGCGGGCGAGCTGGATTTCGAGCCGCTGGCCGACGAGCCACACGCCGTCATCGTGCGTGCGGGCCATCCGCTGACCCGGCGTCCGCGCATCACCCACGCCGACTTGGCCGACTACGGCTGGATCATGCCGCCGGCCGCCAGCGTGTTGCGGTCGCGCCTGGATGCGGTGTTCCTCGAACACGGCCAGCCGCCGCCGCAGAACATCGTGGAAACCGCCTCGCTGCCGGTGATCATCCACCTGCTGCGGCACAGCGACCTGCTGACCGCACTGCCGGCCGAATCGGTGGGCCCGTACCTGCAGACCGGGCAGATGTGCGTGCTGCCGATCGAGCTGGGCGTGCGCATGGAGTTCTTCGGCATCATCYGCCGGCGTGATCAGCTGCTTTCCCCCGGCGCCGAGCGCGTGCTGGACGCCCTCCGGAGTACGGCGCGTCGCCTCTATACCGACCTGGAACCCTCCCCGACGGGCACGGCGCCGCCTTGAGGCGACGGCGGCGGCGATTGAACCTGAAGACCTATTCGGGTTCGGTATAGCTGGCGATCAATATTTCATTGGTACGGCATGTCAGCGCCGCCTATGCTCCCGGCGCAGTCACAGGAAGGCGGTCCCACGGCCGCCAGGTGAGCGCCAGGCATCGGTCGCAAGGCCGACGTTGCCGCGGCGCCCCACGGGAAAGATCGAACCATCGACGACCGCGGCCGGGGGCCGCAGCCGCCATCGCTTCATCCGGCCACGGGGCGCGAAGACGTCCGGGCAGGACCACAACTCCATCGTTTGCCATGTGTCCTGGGAGGGAACATCCATGTCAACGCGTCAGCGCCGCATCGCGGCTGGACCCCGTGCGGGCCGTTCCGCCGGCCGCCACCTGCAACCCACCGTCCTCGCTCTCGGCATCGCGTTGCTGCTGTCGGCGCCTGCGTTCGCGCAGGAGGCCACGACCGAGGCGAAAGAGGGCGATACGCCCACCGAACTCGATGCGGTCGTCGTCACCGGCATCCGCGGTTCCGTGTATCGGGCGCAGGACATCAAGCGCGACGCCGACACCTTCGTCGATTCGGTCACCGCGCTCGATATCGGCGCCTTGCCCGACCGCAGCGTCACCGAAACGCTGTCGCGCATTCCCGGCGTGACCATCGATCGCTTCCTGACGGTCGGCGATCCGGAGCATTTCTCCGCAGAAGGCGGCGGCGTGCAGGTGCGCGGCCTGACCCAGGTCCGTTCCGAATTGAACGGTCGCGACAGCTTCTCCGCGTCCGGCGGCCGCAGCCTCAGCTTCCAGGACGTGCCGGCCGAACTGATGGCCGGCGTGGACGTCTACAAGAACCAGAAGGCCGACATGATCGAGGGCGGCCTCGGCGGCACCGTCGACCTGCGCACCTTCATGCCGTTCGACATCGACGGCAGCCGGTTCGGCATGTCCTTCAGCGCCAACCGGGGCGATTTCGCCGACCAGCTGAAGCCCTCGGGCTCGGTRCTCTTCAGCAACCGCTGGGACACCGATGCAGGCGAGTTCGGCATCCTGGTCAACCTGGCCCATTCCGAGCTGGCGACGCGTACCGACGGCATGTTCGTGCGGCCGTTCTTCAATACCGCCAACTCCGACCTCAACAACGACGGCACCAACGAAAGCCTGTGGCTGCCCCGCGGCGCCGACTGGCGCACGCTGGAGTACGAGCGCGAGCGCCAGGGCGCCTACGTCGCGCTGCAATGGCGGCCGAATGACAACCTGGAGCTGTTCGCCACCGCGTTCCAGAGCCGATACGACGAGCTGTGGTACGAAGACGCGATCTTCGTCTCCAACGATCCGCTGCAGGTGCGCGTGGATGCCAGCGAGCCGTACGAACTCGATGGCGACGTGTTCGTTTCGGGCCGCCTGCGGTCGAACGGCGACATCCCGATGGGCACGGACATCCGCGCCTCGCACCGCAAGTCCGACACCACCGACTACTCGTTCGGCCTGAAGTGGCTGTTCAGCGACCGCACCGAGTTCTCAACCGACGTGCAGTACATCAAGGCGAACACCGAAGCGCTGGATTCCACGGTGTCGCTCGGCCTCAACGTGCCTTACATCGACATCGACCTGGGCCATGGCGTGCCGCGGATCGGCGTCGACAACCAGTTCACCRCCAACCCCGCGAACTACTACTGGGGGTTCACGATGGACCACCAGGACGACAACACCGCAGACGAAATCGCCTGGCGCGCGGACCTGAAGCACAGCTTCGACAGCAACGTCTTCGATTCGGTGAAGTTCGGCGTGCGCGTCACCGACCGCGATGCGCACAGCATCGACACCGGTTACGACTGGCAGCCGGTGTTCCAGCCGTGGATGCAGTGGTGGGCGCTGCCGGGCGGCGTGCCGCTGCCGGGCCTGGACCTCAACGGCACGGTCAACTCCAGCCTGACCAACCTGATCACCTTCGACAACTTCTACCGTGGCGGTGCGTCGACGCCGGGCTCGTTCTACTCGCCCGTGCTGTCCACCGCGCTCGATTTCCCGAACAGCTACCTCGACATCCACGGCGCCGCGGTCCCGTACTACACCTGCTGCTACGGCCAGATCACCCCGCGCAACCTCGCCGATCCGCAGTGGGGCAACGTGCAGAACGAGCGCACCTACGCCGCCTACGCGATGCTGAACTTCGCGATGGACCAGGCGCGCATCGACGGCAACGTCGGCGTGCGCGTGGTGCGCACGGAGAACAGCGCCAAGGGTTATCTGGTGTACCCGAACAACGCGTTCGCGCCGTACCTGGGCACGGGCCAGTCGGAACCGATCTCCGCAGAGAATTCGTACACGGACGTGCTGCCCAGCGCGAACGTGAAGTGGGAGCCGGCCGAGAACTGGGTCGTCCGCTTCGCCGCATCGAAGGCCATCGCGCGACCGGCCTTCAGCGACATGCAGGCCTACCAGGTGCTCAGCGTGGCGGTCCGGGACGGCGTCAGTCCGCAGCCGGGCGACGAGCTTGGCCCGGAGGATCTGGAACTGACCGGCAGTTCCACCGACAACCCGTACCTGACGCCGATGAAGGCCAACCAGTTCGACCTTTCGCTGGAGTGGTACTTCGCGCCGGACAGCGGCGGCATGGCCTGGGTGAACTTCTTCTACAAGGACATCAAGGACTACTTCCGCCAGCAGACCGAGCTGCTCGCCTATCCGGGCGTCGATGGCAACGAGTACGACTATCGCGTTTCCCGCTTGGTGAACGTCGGCAAGGCGAAGATCCAGGGCGCGGAGATCGGCTGGAACCAGTTCTTCGATTTCCTGCCCGCGCCATTCGACGGATTCGGCATGTCCGCCAACTACACCTACATCGACAGCTCCACGAGCATTCCGGCCGCCTCCAACGCGGTGCCCGTCGACACCGACGGTTCGCTGTTCGGCGACCTGCCGGCCGATGGCCTGTCGAAGAATTCGTACAACGTCGCGGCGTTCTACGAAAAGGGTCCGTGGCAGGTTCGCCTGGCCTACAACTGGCGCAGCGAATACCTGCTGTCGATCGGCCCGAACGGCTACAACGGCGGCGACGGCGGCATCCCGTGGAAGCTGCCGGTGTACAGCGACAGCTTCGGCCAGCTCGACGGATCGATCTTCTATCGCTTCTCCGACAACGTGCAGTTCGGTCTCGAGATGAACAACCTCAACAATGCCGAGCAGCGCACGCTGATGGACCAGAACGGCGCAGGCAAGCGCATCACGTCGTGGTACGTCAACGACCGCCGTTACGCCGCGACGCTCCGCTTCACGTTCTGATGCAGCACCCCGGGAACGGCCGGTATCGCCGGCCGTTCCTTCGATGGACCGGCGCCCGCCTGGTGCGGCGCCCGAGGTGTGCTTCCTGCCGGCGCACCGCTGTTCCCGACAGGAGATTCCGTGCTCACGCTCCGCCTGATCCTCGCGCTGTCCGTTTTTCTGCTGGTGCCCGGCGCGGCGGCGAAGGACGACGTCACCGGCTACCGCTGGCGCAATGTCGCCATCGGTGGCGGCGGTTTCGTCAGCGGCCTGGTCTTCCATCCGCACGAGAAAGGCTTGCTGTACGCCCGTACCGACATCGGTGGCGCGTACCGCTGGCAGCCGCGCGAACAGCGCTGGCAACCCCTGATGGACTGGATGGGCCACGACGACAGCGGTCGCTTCGGCGTGGAAAGCCTCGCCCTGGATCCGTCCGATCCCGATCGTCTCTATCTTGCCGTCGGCACCTATCTGCATGAGCGTGGGCAGGATGGTGTGATCCTGCGTTCGACCGATCGCGGGGCCACGTTCCAGCGTGCGCCGCTGCCGTTCAAGTTCGGTGGCAACGAGCAGGGTCGCGGCAACGGGGAGCGCCTCGCGGTGGATCCGAACGACGGCCGCGTGCTCCTGTTCGGCACGCGCGCCAACGGTCTGTGGCGCAGCGACGATGCCGGCGCGACGTGGCGCGAGAGCCAGGGCTTTCCCGCGATCGCGAAAGACCGGTCTGCCTGGGCGATGGGGTGGCGCGAGCTGCGCCCGGTGGGCATCGCGTTCGTCGTGTTCGATCCGGTCGATGGCACGAAAGGCGTACCGTCGAAGACAATCTACGCCGGCGTCTCGACGAACGAAACCAGCCTCTATCGTTCGCGTGATGGTGGCGCGACGTGGCAGGCCGTGCCCGGCCAGCCGGTCGGACTGCGCCCCAGCCACATGGTGCGCGATGCGCGTGGCCGCTGGCTGCTGAGCTACGGCGACGAGCCCGGTCCGAACAACATGGCCGACGGTGCCGTCTGGCGCTTCGATCCCGCGGGCGATAGCTGGGAAGACATCACCCCGGTGCGCCGTTCCAAGGCCGATGCCGGCTTCGGCTGGGGCGCCGTGGCGGTGGATGCGACCAATCCCGACATCATCATCGCCAGCACGTTCCGCCGGTACCAGCCGCACGACGACATCTATCGCAGCCTCGATGGCGGCCGCACATGGACGGCGCTGTTCCCGCGGTCCGGGTTCGACCATGCGTCGGCACCGTGGACGCAGGACGCGAAGCCGCACTGGATGGCCGACCTGGAGATCGATCCCTTCGACGCCAACCGCCTGCTGTTCGTCACCGGCTACGGCGTGTGGGCCTCCACCAATGCGAAGGCCTTCGATGCGGGCGCCGAGATGGCGTGGCGTTTCGAACAGGCGGGCTTCGAGGAAACGGTGCCGCTGGCGCTGGCCAGTCCGCCGCAAGGCGCGCACCTGGTGAGCGGCCTCGGCGACGTCGACGGCTTCGTCCACGACGCTCTCGATGTCTCGCAGCAGCGCTTCGCCGGCGTGCGCTTCTCCAACACGGAGAGCCTCGCCTTCGCCGGTCGCGCCCCGCAGGTGRTGGTGCGCACGGGCTACTTCCACAACCGGCCGGAAGGCGCGGTGCGTGGCGCGTGGTCGAACGATGGCGGGCGTACCTGGACCGCCTTCGCGACCGAGCCGGCCGATGGCGAAGGTGCCGGGCAGATCACGCTCGCCGCCGACGGCAAGCGCGCGATCTGGCATCCGCGCAACGGTGAACACCATTGGATCACCGCCGACATGGGCGGGCGCTGGCAGCCGGTGAAAGGCCTGCCGAAGACCGCGGTGGTGGAAGCCGACCGCGTCGATGAAGGGATCTACTACGGCTTCGATGCGATCAGCGGCAAGCTCTACGTCAGCGGCAACGGAGGCGTCGCCTTCGACGAAGTGCGCGCGCCGGTCGGCCAGATCGGCGACTGGTATCGCGCCGAGATCCGGCCACACCCGGAGAAGATGGGCGAAGCCTGGATCGCCGCATCGTGGCGCGGCCTGCTGCACCTCGCGCCCGGCAAGCTGGAGCGCGTGCCCGGAGTGGACAACGTCATGTCCGTGGGGCTGGGCAAGCCGGCGAAGGAGGGCGACGCGCCCGTGCTGTTCGTGTTCGGCGAAGTGCGTGGGCAGCGTGGCCTGTTCCGTTCGGACGATGGCGGGCGCCGCTGGCGCCGCATCGATGGTGACGCACTGCGATTCGGCGGCATCATCCGCCATGTGACAGGCGATCCCCGCMTGCATGGCCGCGTTTACTTCGGCACCGAAGGGCGCGGCATCTGGTACGGAGATCCGGAATGATTCGAGCTGTCCCGCTGTTGTTGGGCCTGTTGGCCATCCCTGCCGCGCAGGCGGTCGAGATGCCGCGCATCTTCGCCGACGGCATGGTCGTGCAGCGCGACCAGTCGGTGCGCGTCTGGGGCGAGGCCGCGCCAGGCGCGCGCGTGCACGTGACCTTCGCCGGCCGCGAGGCCACGGCGCAGGCTGCAGCCGATGGACGCTGGTCGCTGGCGCTGCCCGCGCAGACGGCGGGCGGTCCGCATGTGATGCGCATCGACGATGGCAAGCAACCGCGCGTGCTGCGCGACGTGCTGGTCGGTGACGTGTGGCTGGCCAGCGGGCAGTCGAACATGGAGTGGCCCATCGCGCAGTCGGCGAACCCCGACGTCGAAGCCGCACGCGCGACCGACCCGCGGATCCGCCATTTCAAGATTCCGAAGTCGTGGTCGGGCGAACCGCAGGCACAGCTCGAAGGCGGCGAATGGGTGGCGTCCTCGCCGCAGGCCGCGCCGAAGTTCTCCGCCGTCGCCCATTTCTTCGCCCGCGAACTGCGCAAGGTCACCGGCGTGCCGATCGGCATCATCGACAGTACCTGGGGTGGCAGCCGGATCGAGGCCTGGATGGATGCACCCTCGCAGGGTGTCGATGCCTCTGCGTTGCGGGCGCAGGCAGAACGACTGCGCGACGCCGACACGCGCGCGCTGGAGCAGACGCATGCCCACCTGGCACGCTGGACCTCCTGGCCGGCGGACGACACCGGTTGGGAGAAGCGCGACCTTGATACCCGCGATTGGGTGCCGATCACGGTGCCTTCGCTGTGGGAGAAAACGGGCTGGAATGGGCTGGATGGCGTGGCGTGGTACCGCACCACCTTCACGCTGAGCGCGGAGGAAGCCGCCGCCGGCGTGACGCTGGGCGTAGGGCGCATCGACGATTCCGACATCACCTGGGTCAACGGCGTGCAGGTCGGCGAAACGCGCATGCAGTACAACCAGCCGCGCCGCTACCGCGTGCCTGCCACGGCGCTGCGCGCGGGCGTGAACCAGGTGGCGGTACGCGTGTCGGACTTCGGCGGCGGCGGTGGCATCCACGGCGAGCCGGCGGAGGTCTTCGTGCAGCCAGCAAGCGGCAGTGCGCGTCCGTTGGCGGACTGGTCGTTCCGCCCGTCGCGCGTGACCGTGGCGCTGGTCGATGACAAGAACCAGCATCCCACGCTGCTCTACAACCGGATGATCCATCCGCTGCAGCCGTACGCCATCCGCGGCGTGATCTGGTACCAGGGCGAATCGAATGCGAACACGGTGCCGGAGGCGCTCAAGTACCGCACGCAGTTCCCGGCCCTGATCCAGCAGTGGCGCCGCCAGTGGCAGTCCCCCGACATGCCGTTCCTGTGGGTGCAGCTGGCGAACTTCTCTTCCGGCGTCGACCAGGGCGACCAGAGCCCGTGGGCGATGCTGCGCGAATCGCAGTCGGCCACGCTGGCGTTGCCGGCCACCGCTCAGGTGGTGACCATCGACATCGGCAATCCGGCCGACATCCATCCGCTCAACAAGCAGGATGTCGGCAAGCGGCTTGCGTTGGCGGCGCGGCACGTCGCGTACGGCGAATCACTGGTCTACCACGGACCGGTCCATACGCAGGCGCAGTTCTCGGACGGCGTCGCGACCATTGCCTTCGACGATGGCGGCAGCGCCCTTGCCGTGCGCGGAGGCGGCACGCGCGTGCACGGCTTCGCACTGGCCGGTGCCGATCGCGTCTTCCATCCCGCCGAGGCCTCGCTCATCGACGGTCGTGTCGTCGTGCATAGCGACGCCGTGAAGGCGCCGGTGGCCCTGCGCTATGGCTGGTCCGACAACCCGGCCGACGCCAACCTGATCAATGCGGCGGGCCTGCCTGCCTCGCCTTTCCGTACCGATGCATGGTGACTCCCGAATGCCTTCGATGATGCCGCGCCGCCTATTGCTCCTGTCGCTCGTCGCGCTGCTTGGCCTGGCCGCCTGCCAGCCCGCCGGAAAAGGCGATGCGCCGGCCACGGCGAAGGGCGACGGCGCGGCCGATGCGTCCGGTGCCACGCCGATCCCGCAGATCGTCAGCAGGGACGGACGCCACGCACTGATGGTCGACGGCGCGCCGTTCCTGATCCTCGGCGCGCAGGTCAACAACTCCAGCAACTGGCCGCAGGCGCTGGACGACGTCTGGCCCGCCATCGACGTGGTCAAGCCGAACACGGTGATGGTGCCGGTGGCCTGGGAACAGGTCGAAGCGAAGGAGGGTACCTTCGACTTCTCCTTCGTCGACGTGCTGCTCAAGCAGGCGCGCGAGAAGAACGTGCGGCTGGTGCTGCTGTGGTTCGCGACCTGGAAGAACAACGGCCCGAACTACGCACCCGCCTGGGTCAAGCTGGACAACACGCGCTTCCCGCGCGTCATCACCGCCGATGGGCGCATGCTCAATTCCCTGTCGCCGCATGCGCAGGCCACGCTGGACGCCGACCGCAAGGCCTTCGTCGCCCTGATGACGCACCTGAAGGCCGCCGACCCGCAGCGCACCGTCATCATGGTGCAGCCTCAGAACGAACCCGGCACCTACGGCAGCGTGCGCGATTTCTCGCCGCTGGCGCAGAAGGTGTTCGAAGGCCCGGTGCCCGACGCGTTGCTGAAGAAGCTCGGCAAGACGCCCGGCACGTGGCGTGAGGTGTTCGGCGCCGACGCGGACGAGTACTTCCACGCCTGGCACATCGCGCACTACATCGACCAGGTCGCCGAGGCTGGCAAGGCGGTCTATCCGCTGCCGATGTTCGTCAACGCCGCGCTGCGCGGGCCGTTCAACCCGGGCCAGCCCGGGCAGTACGCCAGCGGTGGGCCCACCGACAACGTGCTGGACGTGTACAAGGCCGCCGCGCCGCACATCGACCTGCTGGCGCCGGACATCTACATGCCGGAATACACGCACTACACCACGGTGCTGGACCGCTACTCGCGCCCCGACAATCCGTTGTTCGTCGCCGAAACCGGCAACCGCGAGGAATACCCGCGCTACTTCTTCTCCGCACTGGGGGAACAGGCGATCGGCTGGTCGCCGTTCGGCATCGACTACTCGCGCTATTCCAACTGGCCGCTCGGTGCCAAGCACCTGGACGAGAAGGCGCTGGAATCGTTCGCGCTGAACTACGCCATCGTGCGCCCGGCGGCGCGCGTGATCGCGCAGGCAAGCTTCGAGGGCAAGGTGCGCGGCACCGCCGAGCAGCCCGGACAGGCCGTGCAGACGGTGAAGATCGATGACCGCTGGAACATGGTGGTCACCTATGGCGTGCCGCAGTTCTGGTTCCAGGGCGAGCCGCCAGGCAATCCCGAACCGATCGGCCGCGCGCTGGTGGTGCAGCTGGGCCCGGATGAGTTCCTCGTCGCTGGCGCGCATGCGCGCATCAACATCGATGCGGCAGACCCGGCCGTCGCCGCGCGGCAGATCTACGAGTACGTCGACGAAGGCACCTACGTCGACGGCAAGTGGGTCTTCCGACGTCGCTGGAATGGCGACCAGACCGATTACGGCCTCAATTTCTCCAGCGTCCCGCAGTTGCTGCGCGTGAAGCTGGCGACCTACTGATCGATCCGCGGACCGGCCCGCCGGTCCCAGAACCCGGGTGCCCACGCGCCCGAACGAGGAGCAAGCGATGGGTTACTTGAAGACGTTGACGGTGCCGCTGCTGGCCCTGGCCGCAGCGGGCGCCAACGCCACGGGGCAGGGCGCGGTCGAGAAAATCGACCATGGCGTGATCGTGCGGCCGGCCGATGCGGCCGCCGCCGACGTGAAGGTCGAAGCAGTCGCGCCGGGCATCCTGCGCGTGATGGCCGATCCCGATGGCGATTTCGCGCGCACGCCCAGCCTGATGCGCGCGAAGACCGGCGCACCGCCGGCGGTGAAGGTGGGCGAATCCGGCGGGCAGGTGACGGTCAGCACCCAGGGCATCTCGGCGAAGGTCGATGCGCGCACGGGCCAGGTCAGCTTCTTCGACGCCGATGGCAAGCCGCTGTTGGCCGAGCGTGCGCGCACGTTCACGCCGGCCAAGGTCGAGGGCAAGGATTACTACGTCATCCGCCAGCGCTTCGAATCCCCCGACGATGAGGCCTTCTACGGCACCGGCCTGCACCAGCAGGGCTGGATGAACCTCAAGGGCCGCGATGTCGAACTGCTCCAGCACAACATCGACAAGGCGATTCCCTATCTCGTCTCCACGCGCCACTACGGCATCCTCTGGGACAGCAACGCGATCACCCGCTACGGCGATCCGCGCGGCCTGCAGCCGCTGGGCGCGTCGCTGGACCTGTTCGACGCCCAGGGCAAGCCGGGCGCGCTGACGGCGCGCTACACCGTCAACGGCAAGCAGGTGGTCGAGCGTCGCGAGAGCGAAGTGAATTACCAGTACATCAAGGACCTGGCGAACTTCCCGGCCGCGGGCAAGAACCTGGCCGAGGGCGGTCGCAGCGACGTGGTGTGGGAAGGCGAGATCGCCGCGCGCAGCGATGGCCGGCATACGTTCTCGCTGTACAACAGCGAGTACGCCAAGCTCTACGTCGACGGCAAGCTCGTGCTCGACCGCTGGCGCCAGAACTGGAACCCGTGGCACCACGAGTTCGCCCTGGACATGAAGGCCGGCCAGCGCCACAAGGTCAAGCTGGTGTGGGACCGTATCGAGCCGGCTTACATCGCGCTGCTGCATCGCGATCCGCTGCCCGCCGACGAGGCGAAGGACCTTTCTATCTGGTCCGAGGCCGCGCAGGCCATCGACTACTACGTGGTCGCCGGCGACGACGCCGACCAGGTGCTGGCCGGCTACCGCACGCTGACCGGCAAGGCCGTGCTGCTGCCGAAGTGGTCGTACGGCTTCTGGCAGAGCCGCGAGCGCTACAAGACACAGGCCGAGCTGACCGGCGCGCTGGACGAGTACCGCAAACGCAAGCTGCCGATCGACGCCATCGTGCTCGACTGGTCGTACTGGCCGGAAGACGCCTGGGGTTCGCACGATTTCGATGCGAAGAACTTCCCGGATCCGGACGGCATGGTCGACCACGTCCACGACCAGCACGCGCAGATCATGATTTCGGTGTGGCCGAAGTTCTATCCGACTACGGCCAACTACAAGGAGCTCGACGCCGCCGGCCACATGTACCACCGCAATGTCGAGGTGGGCGAGCTGGACTGGATCGGCAAGGGTTATCTCAACTCCTTCTACGACCCGTATTCGAAGGAAGCGCAGGACATCTTCTGGCGCCAGGTCAACGGCAAGCTCAACGCGAAAGGCTTTGACGCCTGGTGGCTGGACGCGAGCGAGCCCGACCTGCACAGCAACATCGACATCGGCGAGCGCAAGGCGCGCACCACGCCGACCGCGCTGGGGCCGTCGACGGAGTTCTTCAACTCGTATCCGCTTGTGCACTCGGAAGGCGTCTACCGCGGTTCGCGCGAGCAGGATCCTGACAAGCGCGTCTTCATCCTGTCGCGTGCGTTCTTCGCGGGCCAGCAGCGTGCCGGTGCGGCGTTCTGGAGCGGCGACATCGTGCCGCGCTGGGACGACCTGCGCGAGCAGATCTCCGGCCTGGTCAATGCCTCGATGGCGGGTGCGCCCAACGTCAGTTTCGACATCGGCGGCTTCTCGCCGGAGAAGCGCTACGAGACGAAGGATCCTGCGCACCTGGCCGAATGGCGCGAACTGAGCCTGCGCTGGTTCCAGCACGGCGCGTTCGTACCGATCTTCCGCCTGCACGGCCAGTTCCCGTACCGCGAGATCTGGGAAATCGCGCCGGAAGGCACGCCGCACTACGACAGCTTCGTCCACTACCTGAAGCTGCGTTACACGCTGTTGCCGTACATCTACACGCTGGCCGGCGACACCTGGCACCAGGACGGCACCCTGCTGCGCACGCTGGCGATGGATTTCCCGTCCGATCCCAAGGTGCGCGACATCGCCGACCAGTACCTGTTCGGCCCCGCGTTCCTGGTCGCGCCGGTAACGACGTTCAAGGCGACCACGCGCCGGGTCTACCTGCCCGCGGGCACGAGCTGGATCGACTTCGAGACCGGCAAGCGCTACGACGGCGGCCAGACGATCGAGGCGGCCGCACCGCTGCAGCGCATGCCGCTGTTCGTCCGTGCCGGCGCCATCGTGCCGCGCACGGTAGTGCAGCAGTACGTGGACGAGAAGCCCGATGCGCCGCTGACGATCGAGGTCTATACCGGCGCCGACGGTACGTTCTCGCTGTACGAGGACAACGGCCGCAGCTACGGCTACGAACGCGGCGAATCCAGCCGCATTCCGCTGGCGTGGAACGAGAAGAGCGGCGAGTTGCGCATCGGTGCGCGCGAAGGCCGCTATCCCGGCATGGTCGCGTCGCGCGAGGTGCGCGTGCGCTTCATCGACGGTCCGCGCGCCGATGCCGGCACCCTGGAACCGCGGGGCGACGTCACCGTCAGCTACGACGGCAAGGCGCTGGTGGTGAAGAAGCGCTGACGGGTCGATGGAGTTCAACCGACGCGACCTGCTGAAAGCGACGGCGGCCGGACTGGCCACCGTCGCGATCCCGAGCACCCACGGTGCCGAACCTGCCGGGGCCGGCGACGCGCTGTCGGGCGCCGGCATGACGCTCTGGTATCGCCAGCCGGCGCGGGTCTGGGTGGAGGCGCTGCCCGTCGGCAACGGCCGGCTCGGTGCGATGGTCTTCGGCGGGGTGGCACATGAGCGCCTGCAGCTCAACGAGGACACGCTGTACGCGGGCGGGCCGTATTCGGCAGTGAATCCGAAAGCGCGCGAGGGACTGCCGCAGGTGCGCGCGCTGATCTTCGCGGGTCGTTACGCGGAAGCCGCCGCGCTGGCCGACGACACGCTGATCTCGCGGCCGGTGAAACAGATGGCCTACCAGCCGCTGGGCAACCTGTGGCTGCAGTTCGACCGCCTGGACGGCGTGGCCGACTACCGGCGCGAGCTGGATCTCGATGCCGCCGTCGCACGCACGTTGTTCCGCGTGGGGGCGGGCCTGCACAGGCGCGAGGTCTTCGTGTCGTCGGTCGACCAGTGTCTCGTCGTGCGCTACACCGTCGAAGGCGGCGACGCGATGATCGGCCGGATCCGCACCGGCAACGAGCATGCGACGACCACGCGGATCGTTGACGGCGGCTGGCACGTCAGCGGTCGCAACGTCGGAAAGCACGGCATCGAAGGCCGCTTGCGCTTCGCCTTCCGCGTGCAGGTTGCGCACCGTGAGGGCCAGCTGCGGGTGGAGCAGGATCAGATCGCCTTCGATGGCGTGCGCGAGCTGGAGCTGCGCATCGTCGCAGCCACCAGCCACGTCGCGCACGACGATGTCAGCGGCGATCCCGACGCGATCACCGCCACGCAGCTGGCACGGGTGAAGGGAAAGGCTTTCGATCGCGTGCTCGCCGAGCATCTCGCCGAGCACCGCCGGTTGTTCCATCGCGTGCGGCTGGACCTGGGCCGCACCGCCGCAGCGGACCTGCCGACCGACGAGCGCATCGCCGCGTTCGCGCAAGGCAATGATCCCGCACTGGTGTCGCTGTACCACGCATACGGACGCTATCTGTTGATCTGCAGTTCGCGGCCGGGCAGCCAGCCCGCCAACCTGCAGGGAATCTGGAACGACCTGATGGATCCGCCGTGGGAGAGCAAGTACACGGTCAACATCAATACCGAGATGAACTACTGGCCGGCCGAGCAGAACGGCCTGGGCGAGTGCGTCGAACCCCTGCAGCGCATGCTGGAGGAACTGGCGCAGACCGGTGCCGGCGTCGCCCGCGACATGTACGGCGCCGGCGGCTGGATGCTCCACAACAACACCGACCTGTGGCGCGCCGCCACGCCGCCGGATGGCGCGCGCTGGGCGTTGTGGCCGACGGGTGGTGCATGGCTGCTGCAGGCGCTGTGGGATCGTTGGGACTACGGGCGCGATGCGGATTACCTGAAGCAGGTCTGGCCGCTGTTCAAGGGCGCCGCGCAGTTCTTCGTCGACACGCTGCAGGACGATCCGCAGACCGGCCACAAGGTCACCGTGCCGTCGCTGTCGCCGGAGAACGAACATCCGTTCGGCGCGGCGATCTGCGCCGGCCCGACGATGGATGCGCAGATCCTGCGCGACCTGTTCGGCCAGTGCATCGAAGCGGCGCGCGTGCTCGGCGTGGACGCCGATTTCGCCGCACGCCTGGCCGCGCTGAGCGCGCAGCTCCCGCCCAACCGGATCGGCAAGGCTGGGCAGCTGCAGGAGTGGCAACAGGACTGGGACATGCAGGCGCCCGAGATCCACCACCGCCACATCTCGCATCTCTACGGCCTGCACCCGAGCGCGCAGATCAACCTGCGCGACACGCCCGAGCTGGCACGCGCCGCGCAACGCACGCTGGAAATCCGCGGCGACGAGGCCACCGGCTGGGGCATCGCGTGGCGGCTGAACTTCTGGGCACGCCTGTGGGATGGCGAGCACAGCCTGAAGATCCTGCGCATGCTGCTGTCGCCGCAGCGCAGCTACCCGAACCTGTTCGACGCGCACCCGCCGTTCCAGATCGACGGCAACTTCGGTGGCGCCGCCGGCATCGTCGAGATGCTGGTGCAGAGCTGGGGCGGATCGATCTTCCTGCTGCCCGCGCTGCCGTCGTCATGGCGCGACGGCGAACTCGAAGGCGTGCGCGTGCGCAATGCGGCGCGCCTGGATCTTTCATGGAAAGCAGGGCGACTCGCACGCGCCACGCTGCATTCGGACAAGGGCGGCCGCTACCAGCTGGTCCATGCAGGCCGCACGCTCGATCTTGAACTCGCCGCGGGCACCTCTGCCACGGTACGACTGCGCGACGGCGCGCTGGTGGAAGCATGAAGAAGGGCATCCGATGAGTCTGGTTGCGGGCATCGATGCAGGCACGCAGAGCGTGAAGGTGGTGGTGTACGACGCCGCGGCTCGGGCGATCGTGGCCAGCGCCAGCGCGCCGCTTGGCCTGATCAGTAGGGACGATGGCGGCCGCGAGCAGCATCCGGCGGAGTGGGTCGCGGCGATGCAGACGTGCTTCGACCGCATCGATCCTGCCGTGCGTGCGCGCATCTCCGCGCTGTCGGTGTCGGGCCAGCAGCACGGCTTCGTGCCGGTGGATGCGCAAGGTGAAGTACTCGCCCCGGCGAAGCTATGGTGCGACACCAGCACCACGGCCGAGTGTGCGCAGATCATGGAGGCGGTCGGCGGTGCGGCCCAAACCATCGCGCTGGCAGGCAATCCGATCCTCGCCGGCTACACCGCCTCSAAGCTGCCGTGGACGAAGACGCATCGCCCCGAGGCCTACGCCCGGTTGGCGACGATCCTGCTGCCGCACGACTACCTCAATTTYGTCCTCACCGGCSARCGCTTCTGCGAGTGGGGCGATGCCYCCGGCACGGGYTGGCTCGATGTGCGCACGCGCACGTGGTCGAAGGAACTCCTGCACGCGACCGATGCGGAYSGCGACCTGGCYGCGTGCCTGCCGCCGATCGCGSCGCCCGASGCGCTGTTCGACATCGATCCCGCCATGGCGGCGCGACTGGGGGTGCCGGCCACGACGAAGGTCGCCGTCGGTGGCGGCGACAACATGATGGCGGCCATCGGYACCGGYTGCGTGGAGGAGGGCMGSCTGGCGATGAGCCTGGGCACCTCGGGCACGCTGTTCGCCTACTCGGACGTGCCGGTSGTCGAYCCCGACGGKGCCTGGGCCGCGTTCTGTTCCTCCACCGGCGGATGGCTGCCGCTGATCTGCACGATGAACTGCACCGTGGCSACCGAACAGGTGGCCAAGRCCTTCGGYTTCAGCACGCGCGAAGGCGATGCCCACCTGCAGGCCACCCCGCCSGGCGCGGACGGGYTGGTGATGCTGCCCTTCCTCAACGGTGAGCGCACSCCGGACCTGCCGCGCGGCAAGGGCGTGCTGGCCGGGATGGACCCGACCAACATGACCCCGGCGCACCTCTACCGCGCGGCGATGGAAGGSGCGACSTACAGCCTGAAGTACGGSTTCGATGCCTTCGTGCGCGCCGGCATGGCCTTCGAGCGCATCGTGCTGACCGGCGGCGGCAGCAACAGTGCGGCCTGGCGCCAGCTGGTGGCCGACGTGTTCGGCCTGCCGGTCGATGTGCCGGTACAAGCCGAAGGCGCCGCGTTCGGTGCGGCACTGCAGGCGTTGTGGGCCCTCGGCCGTGCCGAGGGCGATGCGGCCTCCATCGCCGACATCGCCCGCACGCACGTGGCCGTCGATCCCGCGTTGTCCACCAGGCCCGATGCGTCCCGCGCACCGGCTTATGCGGCGGCCTACCGCCGCTTCCTCCAGTACCTCGATGCCGTCACCCCGCTGCAACGCGGCTGACGTCCCCCACGCGACACCTCGCACAACCACAGGAACACCGCCCCATGAGCACGCAGCCCTTCATCGGCGCCCAGGAATACTTCCCCGGCATCGGCCGCATCCCCTTCGAAGGGCGCGGCTCGGACAACCCGCTGGCGTTCAAGGTCTACGACGCAAACAAGACCATCGGCGGCAAGACGATGCAGGAGCACCTGCGCTTCGCGGTCTGTTACTGGCACACGTTCTGCAACGCCGGCCATGATCCGTTCGGCCCGGGCACGCGCCACTTCCCGTGGGAGGCCGGCTCGCCCATGGCCACGGCCGAAGCCAAGGTCGATGCGGCGTTCGAGTTCTTCACCAAGCTGGGCGTGCCGTACTGGTGCTTCCACGACATCGACCTGGCCCCGGATGCCGAGGACATCGGCCAGTACGAGAAGAACCTCAAGCACATGGTCGGCCTGGCGAAAGCRCGCCAGGACGCGACCGGCATCAAGCTGCTGTGGGGCACGGCCAACCTGTTCTCGCACCCRCGCTACATGAATGGCGCCTCGACCAATCCGGACTTCGCCGTCGTSGCRCGYGCCGCSGTRCAGGTGAAGGCSGCGCTGGAGGCCACSGTCGAACTGGGTGGCGARCACTACGTGTTCTGGGGCGGCCGCGAGGGCTAYGCCTCGCTGGTCAACACCGACATGAAGCGCGAAGTGGCGCACTTCGCCCGCTTCCTGACSRTGGCCCGCGACTACGGCCGCAGCATCGGATTGAAGGGCAACTTCCTGATCGAGCCCAAGCCGATGGAGCCGATGAAGCACCAGTACGACTTCGACAGCGCCACCGTGGCCGGCTTCCTGAAGGAGCAYGGGCTGGAGAAGGACTTCAAGCTCAACATCGAGGCCAAYCACGCCACGCTSTCSGGCCACACCTTCGAGCACGACCTGCAGGTGGCCTCCGACCACGGGCTGCTGGGCAGCATCGATGCCAACCGCGGCAATGCGCAGAACGGCTGGGACACCGACCAGTTCCCCACCGATCTGTACGACACSGTCGGSGCGATGCTGGTGGTGCTGCGCCAGGGTGGGCTGGAAGGCGGSTTGAACTTCGAYGCCAAGGTGCGTCGCGAATCGACCGATCTGGAAGACCTGTTCATCGCCCACATCGGCGGCATGGATGCGTTCGCGCGCGGCCTGGAAGTGGCGCACGCGCTGCTGACCGAGTCGCCGTGGGAGCAGTGGCGCAAGGAGCGCTACGCCAGCTTCGACAGCGGCAAGGGCAAGGACTTCGAGACCGGCCAGCTCGGTCTGGCCGATCTGGCAGCGCTGGCCGCGACGCAGGGCGAACCGAAGCAGACCAGCGGCAAGCAGGAGCGTTACGAGAACCTGCTCAACCAGTACCTGCTGCGCTGAGCGCGGCAGGTCGCAACGACAACACGATTCGAGGAAGAGGACAGCAATGAACCAGGCGATGACCGGGGGCGAGAACACCAAGCTGATCGTGCTGATCAGCGTGGTGGCGACGATCGGCGGATTCCTGTTCGGGTTCGACAGCGGCGTCATCAACGGCACCGTGGACGGCCTGCAGCAGGCATTCGGTTCCACCAAGGCGGGCCTCGGTTTCGAGGTGGCCTCGATGCTGCTCGGTTGCGCGGTCGGCGCGTTCAGCGCGGGGCGGTTGGCGGACAGCCTCGGCCGGCGCAACGTGTTGATCATTTCGGCGGTGCTGTTCCTGCTTTCGGCGATCGGCGCAGGTGTGGCGACCTCGTCGGTCGTGTTCGTCATCGCGCGCGTGATCGGCGGTTTCGCCGTGGGCGCCGCCAGCGTGATCTCGCCGGCCTACATCGCCGAGGTCGCACCGGCGCGCTATCGCGGCCGGCTCGCCACGGTGCAGCAGATCGCGATCATCAGCGGCCTGACCGCGGCGTTCCTGTCCAACTACCTGCTCGCCGCCAAGGCGGGTGCCTCGACCGAAGCGCTGTGGGGCGGCCATGCCGCGTGGCGCTGGATGTTCTGGATGCAGGCGGTGCCGTCGGTGATCTTCCTGGTGCTGCTGCTCACCATTCCGGAAAGCCCGCGCTACCTGGTGGTGAAGCGCCGCAAGGACGAAGCGCTGCGCGTGCTGACGCGCCTGTTTGGCGGTGTCGAGGCACAGGTCAAGCTCGCGGAAATCGATGCCTCGTTGTCGCAGGACCATCACCGCCCGCAGCTGTCCGATCTGAAGAACAAGACGACCGGCAAGATCCGCCCCATCGTCTGGGTCGGCATCGGCCTGGCGACGTTCCAGCAGCTGGTCGGCATCAA
>NZ_JBGFFG010000010.1:0-19954 GCF_056175765.1 Pseudoxanthomonas sp. LjRoot204_2
GTGCTGCGGCATGTGGGCCCGGCCTTCGCCGAAGATCCGTTGCGCGTGCTGCGCGCGGCCCGCTTCATGGCGCGCTTTGCATCACTGGGTTTCACGATCGCGCCTGAGACGATGGCGCTGATGCGCGCGATGGTGGCCAGCGGCGAACTGGAGGCGCTGGTGCCCGAGCGCGTGTGGCAGGAACTGCGACGTGCGCTGGCGTCCACGACGCCCTCCGCCTTCCTGTCCACGTTGCGCGCCTGCGACGCATTGGCGGTRGTGCTGCCGGAAGTGGATGCGCTGTACGGGGTGCCGCAGCGCGCGGAATACCACCCGGAGGTGGATACCGGCGTGCACCAGGAAATGGTCAGCGACATGGCGGCGGAACTCGCGCCGGGCGATGCGCGCATCGGCTTCGCCGCGCTGGTGCACGATCTGGGCAAGGCCCTGACGCCGGCCGCGGTACTGCCGAAGCACATCGGCCATGAACATGCCGGGGTGAAGCCGGTGATGGCACTGTGCGAACGACTGAAGGTGCCGGTGGACTACCGCGAACTGGCCGTGATGGCATGCCGCGAGCACCTCAACGTGCACCGCCTCGCCGAGCTGCGCGATGCCACCGTGGTGGAACTGCTTACCCGCTGCGATGCATTCCGGCGACCCGAACGCATCCCGTGGCTGGCGACCGTCTGCGAAGCGGACAAGCGTGGCCGCGGGGGACAGCGGCAGGCCGACTATCCGCAGGGGCGTGCACTGGTGCGCCTGCACCAAGCCGCATTGCGGGTCGGCGCGCGCGATGTGGTGCGCGAGGGCATGTCGGGCGTGCAGATCGGCGAAGCCCTGCAGGCGGCGCGCGTGCTGGCCATCAGGCAGCAGCGGACGGCTGACGGCTGACGGCTGACGGCGGACGGCTGACGGCTGACGGCTGACGGCTGACGGCTGACGGCTGACGGCTGACGGCTGACGGCTGACGGCTGACGGCGGACGGCGGACGGCGGACGGCTGACGGACGGTCGGCCATTCCGTCTCCCGTCCGCAGGGGAGCACGGTATCGTGTCGCCGCGGCCGGGGGAGCCGCGCCCTCCCACCATCACACGAAGGACCCGTCATGGAACGCACGCGCCTCCTGCTGTCCGTCTGTCTCGCCGGTGCCGGCCTCTGGGGCGCCGATGCACGCGCCGACGACTACGTGACCTGCGAAAGCCGCAATGATCGCTACCAGAGCTGTTCGATCACCACCGCGGGCTACGTGACGCTCGACCGGCAGCTGTCCAGTACGTCCTGCACGCAAGGCCGCACCTGGGATTACAACCGTCGGGAGATCTGGGTGGACGATGGCTGCCGGGCGACCTTCCGCGTGCACACCAGCTCGTCCGGGCACCACGGCGACGACCATGACGCCAAGGTTGCGGCGGGCGTGCTGATCGGTGCGGCRATCCTCGGCGCGATCGCACACAACGCCAACAAGACGGACGACAAGTACGACGACGACCGCTACCAGGGTGCCCGGCACAGCTCGTACGTGCCGTCGTGGATGATCGGCACGTTCGAGGGTTACAACGCAGTGTACGACCGCGACGTCACCCTCACGATCACCGCGGATGGCCGCGCCACGGCCCGCACGCGCGACCAGACGGTCGACGGCTGGATCAACGACGGCCGGCTCAACGTGGGGAATACCGCGTTCGACATCGACCCGTCGCGCGATGGCCTGGTGACCACGCAGGTCGGCGATCGCCAGAACGAAGTCCGCTACCGCCGCGTGCGCTGACAGCGCCGACGCGGCACGGACGCGCCCGCCACGCCGGCGGGCGCGTCAGCGTTCGTCATTCCACCGGCTTGCAGGTCAGCTTGTTGCCGAAGAAATCGACCGACGCTTCGCCCTGGTGCTCCCAGTACTCGATGCCGACGCGGCCGTACTTCGCACCGCTGGCGGCCGGTTGCGGGAACACGATCGCCTGGTCGTTGCCCCAGGTCATCACCGCCGCCTGCGGATCGATGTCGTTGTAGTACACCATCGTGAAAGGCAGGCGGTTGTCGCTGCATCGGTATTCCACGGTCTTCGGCACCACGACGCCGGGCGCCGCGATGGCCAGCTCGACCAGCCGCGTCCGATAGGACTCCAGCACGCACAGGCGAAGGTCATCGGCCTTCCAGCAGTCGTCGCGCCCCTTGGCCCAGCCGCGCTGCGTGGCAGGGTCCGTGTCCCTGGCGTCGGCGTAACGCCTGGCCAGTTGCCGATCCAGCGCGGCGAGTTCGGCGTCGCCGCAGACCAAGCGCTCGGCGACCGCCTGCGCCTTGGCGCAATCGAACGATGGCGGTGACAATGCGGGCGCTTCGGCCGCAGGCGTGGGTGCGGGGGGTGCCACGGGCGCCGCCGAGACCGGAGGCGTGGAGGCCGGCGTTACAGGGGGCGCGGGCGGTGCCGAGGGCTGGCAGGCCGACAGCAGCACCAGGGACAGGCAGAACAACGGCCGCTTCATGACAGTGTCCTCCGGGAAAGGCGGGACGATGCTAGCGCGTGCCGGCGAAGCCCGGCGTCAACGCGCGATCCGCAGGCGGCTGATCGTGCCGCGACCCGGGGCGGACTGGATGGACAGTGTCCACCCGAAGTGTTCGCACAGGCGCGCCAGCAGGTCCAGGCCGATGCCGCCGCCCTCGCGGCTGCCGCCCCGCGCCAGGTGCGCATAGATGCGGCTGATCTCTTCCGGCGTCATGCCATGGCCGGGATCCTGCACGGTGACGGTGGCGTCCGCGTCCAGCGCCACGTGGATCTGGCCCCTGTCGCTGTTCTCGATGGCGTTGCGCAGCAGATTGCCGATCGCGGCCTGCACGATGTGCAACGGCGCGGTCACGCTGCATGGCGCGAGCGCGTCGATGACGACCGACAGGTCCTTGCCTGCCATCAGGTGGCGGTGGTCGTCGATGATGTCGGGGAGCAACTCGTGCAACGGCACGACTTCCGTGGCGCGCGAGAGGCGTGCCGGATCCTTCGCCAGGGCCAGCAGCAAGCCGATCAGCCGTTCCACGTCGCGCGCGGTGCGGTGGATGCGTTGCACCTGCTGGCGAGCGGGCGCGGGCAGTCCCGTCTGGTCCAGCGCAAGCTCGCTGGCGCCCGCGATGACGGCGATGGGCGTGCGCAGCTCGTGGCTGGCGGTGTCGATGAAGACGCGCTCGCGCTCGACGAACGCGTCCTGGCGGCGCAGATAGTCATTGAGCGCGTTGGTGATGACATGCAGCTCCGCACTGGCGTCCCGCGCGACCGCGATGCGCTGGCCCGCGTGGTCGGGCGACAGTGCATCGATGTCGTCGGCCAAGTCGGACAGCGGCCGCAACGAATTGCCGACGCCGCGCGCCACCATCACGCCGATCACCACCAGCATGACCAGCGCCAGCCCCAGCGAGCCGATGATCAGCGCGTCCTCGATGGCTTCGATCCCGGTGATGTCGCGCACGACGAAGTACTGCACGCCGTCCACGCGCTCGACCAGCACCACGTTTTCGCGCCCGTCGAACCAGAAGTCGTCATGGACGCCCGCAGGCAGCATCGACAGGCCCGGCGGCGGCGGACGGCCGGGCACGCCGTAGAGCTGCACGGCGTCCGTGTCCTGCCAGCGATGGTGCGGATCGGCCTGCCGGCGCGCGAGGTGTTCGGCGATCTCCCGGTGGAGCAGCGACTTCCAGACCCGGTCCTCGAGGAAGTCGTCCGCGAAGACCAGCAGGATCACCGCGGCCAGCAGCACGGCGTAGCCGCCCAGCAGCCGCCGGATCTGCCCGCTCAGGCTGCGGTGGCGCTTCATGCCTCCGTCGTCCCGTGGGGCACGGYGAGCCGGTAGCCGGTGCGGGGAAGCGTATGGATCAGCTTGACCGGAAACGGGCCGTCCACGCTGCGCCGGAGTTCGTAGATGTGCGAACGGAGCATGTCGCCGTCGGGCGGATCGTCGCCCCACAGGGCATGTTCCAGTTGCTGGCGGGTGACGGCCGCCGGACTCGCCTGCATCAGCGTTTCCAGCAATTTGCGGCATGCGGGGTACAGGTGCAGCGCCTGTCCGGCGCGCATGACCTCCAGCGTGGCCAGGTCGAGGGTCAGATCGTGCACCTGCAGCAGCTTGCGCCGCTGCCGGCCCTGCACGCGCGCCAGCAACGCCTCCAGGCGGACCTCCAGTTCCGGCAGCGCGAACGGCTTGGTCAGGTAGTCGTCGGCCCCCGCGCGGAAACCGGAGATCTTGTCCGGCAGTTCGTCGCGCGCCGTCAGCATGATGACCGGCACGTCGGAGGCATGGTCCTCGCGCAACCGGCGCAGGACCTCCGGACCCTCCAGCCGCGGCAGCATCCAGTCCAGCACGACGGCGTCGTACGCCTGCGTGGCGGCCAGGTGCAGGCCGGTCACGCCGTCGGGTGCCGCGTCCAGGGTGTGGCCGCGCGCCTCGAAGTAGTCGAACAGGTTCGCGACCAGGTTCCGGTTGTCTTCGATCACCAGCAGCCGCATCGGCAGGGCCCGCGCGAAGGGAGGAGGACCGGCAGCATCGCAGGCCGGACGTCGAAACGCCGTCGGAACTCCGACGGTTCTCTTACGCCGCATGATCCACGATCATGCGCCCGACTGCCGACCGCCGACCCTGCCGATGCGACCGACGCCGCTCCGACACGCCCCCCGCTGGCAGACCCCGTTGTTGATCGCTCTGGTGGTGTGGGCGCTGTTGGCGGGCCTGGGCCTGCGCGAACCGATGCCGGCCGACGAGCCGCGCTTCGTGCTGGCGGCGCGGACGATGGTCGAGAGCGGGCAATGGCTGTTCCCGCACCGGGGCATCGAGCTGTACGCGGAAAAGCCCCCGACCTTCATGTGGCTGCAGGCGGCCAGCTATCTGCTGGTGCGCGACTGGCACGTGGCCTTCCTGCTGCCCTCGCTGCTGGCGGCCTTGCTGACGCTGTGGCTGTCCGGCGATCTGGCGCGCCGGCTGTGGGGCCGCCGCGCCGTGCCCTACGCGGTGTTCGGCCTGTTCGTGTGCCTGCAGTTCGCGCTGCAGGCCAAGCGGGCGCAGATCGACATGGTGCTGGTGGGCATGACCACGCTGTCGCTGTGGGCGCTGATGCGCTACCTGCTGGAAACGCCGCGCGCGTGGCTGCTGGCGCTGGGCACCTTCGCGGCGGGGCTGGGCACGGTGACCAAGGGCGTGGGCTTCCTGCCGCTGCTGGTCTTCGTGCCCTGGCTGTGGGCGCGGTGGAGGTCGCGCCGCGCGCTGCCGCCGCATCGTGGCGTGCACGCGCTGGCGGGCGTGGCGGGCTTCGTCGCCGGCGCCGGAGTGTGGCTGGTGCCGATGCTGTCGGTCGCGCTGACCTCGTCCGATCCCGCGCTGCACGCGTACGCGCGCGAAATGCTCTTCAAGCAGACCGGCACGCGCTATGCCAATGCCTGGCACCACGTGAAGCCGGCCTGGTACTACCTGCAGACGATGCTGACGCTGTGGCTGCCGGGCGTCCTGCTGGCACCCTGGCTGGTGCCGGCGTGGTGGCGACGCCTGCGCCGCGTGGACCCCCGGCATGCGCTGCTGCTGGGCTGGGCGGTGCTGGTGCTGGTGTTCTTCAGTGCCAGCCCGGGCAAGCGCGAGGTCTATGTCTTCCCCATGCTGCCGGCATTGGCGGTGGCGGCGTCGCCGTTGYTGGCCGGSTTGCTRCGCCGKCGYGGCGTRCGSRCGGTGCTGTGGTCGTACCTGGCGGTGCTCGTGGCGGTCGCCGGTGGACTGGGGCTGTGGCTGCTCACCGCGTCGCCGGCGCGCGTGCATGCGCTGGTCGATGGCCGCGGCATGGACATGGATACAGTGGCGCAGCTGGGGCGATGGCTGGCCGGTTTCGCGGCCGTGGCGGTCGTGGTGATGGTCGCGGCGCGACGACGGGTGGCCGTGGCACTGGTCGCGGTCACCGCGGCGCTGTGGACGGCGTATGGCATGGGCTTCATGCCGGCGCTCAGTCCCGACAGTTCGGCGAAGGCCCTGATGCAGCGCGTCGGGGAACGGATCGGCCCCCAGGCCGAACTGGCCATGCTGGGCTGGCGCGAACAGCACCTGCTGCAGGCCGACCGCCCGGTCACCGACTTCGGCTTCAAGCAACCCTGGGCCGCGCAATGGCAGCACGCGCATACGTGGTTGCTGGAAGCACCTGCGCAGCGCTGGTTGTTCCTGCGCAAGGAAGCCATCGGACCCTGCCTGGACCCGGCGAAGGTGGTGGACATCGGTGCGTCCAACCGGCGCGCATGGATTCTGGCCCCGAGCGCGGCATGGATCCCGGGCTGCGAGGTCCCGACCGACTGGTCGGCGGACGTCAGCGAAGACTGAATCGGCGGCAACCCGGGACCACGCACGCCCATTTGCGTGCGTCTCTTAACGCGGCTCCGACGCGCGTCCGACCGCGCTACGACGTAACCGCCACCAGCATGCGTGCACGTTCCGCTCGCCGCCTGCCGCATGTCGTCCTTCCCGGTCCGCCCCCTCTCGCGTTCCCTTGCCCGACCGTCGTGGCGGTTGCCGTGGTCGTTGGCGGTGCTGCTGCTCGCGTGGTGGCTCGCACGCCATGTGGACCTGGCGGTGGCCCACGGGCTGTTCCACTGGGAAGGCGACGCCTGGTCGCTCAAGCGCAGCGTGCTGCTGGAAGCGGCGCTGCATCGTGGCGGCCGGCTCCTGAGCCAGGCGGCCTGGGCCGGCGTGCTCGTCGCCACGCTGCTGCACTGGCGTTCGCCGGTCTCGCAGGCGTGGACGCGGCCGGCGGCGCGCTTGCTGCTGTCGGTCTTCGCATCGGTGGCCTGCGTGGCCGCGTTGAAGGCCCTGACCCACATGGACTGCCCCTGGGACCTGGCAGGCCTGGGAGGCGACCGGGCGTTCGTGGCGTTGTTCGAAGCACGGCCCGCGACGATGCCGCCCGCCGCGTGTTTTCCCGCCGCACATGCCGCGGGCGGCTATGCCTGGGTGGCGCTGTATTTCTTCCTGTCGCAGGTGGCACCGCGCTGGCGCCGGGCCGGGCTCGCCGTCGGCCTGGTGGCCGGTGCCGTGTTCGGTGCAGCACAGCAATTGCGCGGGGCGCATTTCCTCTCGCACGACATCGCCAGCCTGGCGGTGTGCTGGACGGTGGCCTGGGGCGTGGACGCCCTGTCCGCACCGTCCCCTCGGGAGAAGCAGGCATGAGCGCGTCGGTCGTCGAGCACGCGCACGCCGGCTCGCGCGGGCAACGCCTGCTTGCCCTGCTCGCCGTGCGGCCGCGACTGCACACGGAAACGCTGATCCTGTTCGCGTGCCTGTACTTCAGCCTGTTCGCCAACGCGGAATTCTGGCGCGCCGCCGCACCCCAGCCGTGGACGCACGGTATGTGGACGCTGTCGCTGTTCCTCCTGGTCACCGCCGTGCATGGCGTGTGGCTGTCGCTGCTGGTCTGGCGACATACCGCGCGCTGGGTGCTGTCGGTGCTGGTGGTGGTGGCGGCCCTGGCCGGCCACTACATGGCCAGTTACGGCATCTACATCGATGCCGACATGGTCCGCAACGTGCTGCATACCGACTGGCGCGAGGYGAGCGACCTGGCCGGCGCCGATGCCGTGCTGYCGCTGCTGGCATCCGTTCCCGCGCTGCTCGTGGTGTGGCGCGTGCGCCTGCGTCCCCGCACGTGGTCGCGCACGTTGCTGGCACGCGTGCTGTTCCTCGGTGGCATGGTGGTGGTCGGCGCGCTCGGCGTGCTGCCCTCGATCCAGCCGCTCACCGCCTTCCTGCGCAACCAGCGCGAAGTACGCTACCTGGTCACGCCCGCCAACGTGCTGGTATCGCTGGCCAAGGTGGTCAGCGAGGAGGCGCCGGGCAAGGCGCGCGTGCAGCTGCCGATCGGCGAAGACGCCATGCAGTCGCCGGCCGCCACCATGCGCCGCCCCCGCCTGGTGGTGCTGGTCGTAGGCGAGACGGCCCGCGCCGCCAACTGGGGCCTCAACGGCTACGCGCGCCAGACCACGCCGGAGCTGGCGCGGCGCGGCGTACTCAATTTCCCCCATGTCGCCGCCTGCGGCAGCAGCACCGAGGTATCGCTGCCCTGCATGTTCTCGCCATACGGGCGCGAGCACTACGACGAGAAGGAGATCCGCGGGCACCAGTCGCTGCTGCACGTGCTGCAGCGTGCGGGCGTGGCCACGCTGTGGCGGGACAACCAGTCCGGCTGCAAGGGCGTATGCAACGGACTGCCGGTGGAGGACCTGCACGCACGCAACGACCCCGCGCTGTGCGACGGCAAGCGCTGCGAAGACGGCATCCTGCTTACCGGCCTCGCAGACGCCGCGCGCCGCAACGCGGGCGATCAGGTGATCGTGCTGCACATGCTGGGCAACCACGGACCCACGTATTTCGAACGCTATCCGCCAGCCTTCAAGGTGTACCAGCCCGTCTGCGAGACCTCGGACCTGGGCCGGTGCTCGCGGGCGCAGATCGTCAATGCGTACGACAATGCGCTGCGCTACACCGACCACGTACTGGCCGGGGCCATCGATGCGCTCGCCGGCATGGAGGATTACGACACAGCCCTGCTGTACGTCTCCGACCATGGCGAGTCACTGGGCGAGAACGGGCTGTACCTGCACGGCA
Organism: Pseudoxanthomonas sp. LjRoot204_2; assembly: GCF_056175765.1. Lineage (NCBI taxonomy): Bacteria > Pseudomonadati > Pseudomonadota > Gammaproteobacteria > Lysobacterales > Lysobacteraceae > Pseudoxanthomonas > Pseudoxanthomonas sp. LjRoot204_2. Next base: position 8,589 of record NZ_JBGFFG010000010.1, read on the forward strand.
TGCCGTATTCGATCGCCCCCCGCGAGCAGTTGCAGGTGCCGATGGTCGCCTGGTTCTCCGAAGGCTGGCGCAAGGCGACCGGTCTGGACGACACTTGCCTGCGCCGCCAGGCGGCCGGCCAGCGCAGCCATGACGACCTGTTCCACACGATGCTGGGGCTGACCGACGTGAAGACGGCCCTCTACCGGCCGGACCACGACATTTTCCTGACCTGCCGGAGTGGACGATGACCCTCCCTTCCCCAGCAAGCAGCCCCATGACGAGTCTGTCCGTCGTCATTCCCGTCTTCAACGAGCGCGGCAACATCGGGCCGCTGGTCGAGGAAGTGGTACGCCACCTGCGCGGCCACGTCGCCTTCGACATCGTGTGCGTGGACGACCAGTCCGACGACGACACCCGCGACGTGCTGACGGCCCTGAAGGCCGAGGTCCCCGAGCTGCGGGTGCTGGTGCACCATCGCCGCAGCGGGCAGAGCACGGCGATCCGTACCGGCGTGAAGCAGGCCCTGTCGCCGTGGATCGCGACGCTGGACGGCGATGGCCAGAACGACCCCGGCGACATCCCGAAGCTGCTCGCCGCGCGCGACGCCGCCGATGCACAGACCAAGCTGTTCGCCGGCTGGCGCGTCGACCGCAAGGACACCGCCAGCAAGCGCTGGGCGTCGCGCTGGGCCAACCGCATCCGGCAGCGCCTGCTGCGCGACGACACGCCGGATACCGGCTGCGGCATCAAACTGTTCGAGCGCGCCGCCTTCCTGGACCTCCCCTATTTCGACCACATGCATCGCTACCTGCCCGCGCTGATGCAGCGCGCGGGCTGGAAAACCGTCAGCGTGCCGGTCTCGCACCGGCCGCGTGGGTCGGGGCAGTCGAAGTACACCAACCTCGGGCGCGCCCTCGTGGGCGTGCGCGATCTCATGGGCGTCTCGTGGCTGATCCAGCGCAGCCACGTCACCGCGATCAGCGAGATCAACGCGGGGCGCAAGCCATGAGCGCGATGGACCAGGAACTCGTCTGGCTGGGCTGGACCGGCCTGCACATGACGCCCTGGAAGCTGATCGGCCTGACCGGCGCCGCCATGTTCGRCGCGCGCTGGGTGGTGCAGTTCGTCGCCTCGCGGCGCGCCCGCCGGCCCGTCATCCCGCGCCTGTTCTGGTACATGAGCCTGGCCGGCAGCCTGATGGCGCTGAGCTACTTCCTGTTCTCGTCCAAGCAGGATGCGGTGGGCGTGCTGCAGAACCTGCTGCCGGCGTTCACCGCCGCCTACAGCCTGTACCTGGACATCCGCAACGGCCGCGAGACGCGCACGGACGGCGGCACGGCCTGATCAGCTGCGGTTGGGCGTGAGCTTCAGCAACCGCCCGCCGGCGCCGTCCTCCAGCAACCACAGCGCGCCGTCCGGCCCCTGTTCGACCTCGCGGATGCGCCGCCCCATCGGATAGCGCCGCGCTTCGCGCGCCTGCGTGCCGGTGAATTCGATCTCGACCAGCGCCTGCGAGGCCAGGCCGCCGATGAAGCCCTTGCCGCGGAACCAGGGAAACAGGTTGCCGGTGTAGATGACGAAGCCCGCCGGCGCGATGACCGGCGACCACCAGGCCTCGGGCGCGTTCAAGTCCGGTCGCGTCACGTGGTCCGGGATCGGAGTGCCATCGTACTGGTCGCCGTTGGACACGACGGGCCAGCCATAGTTAGCGCCGCGTTCGATCAGGTTCAGCTCGTCGCCGCCCGACGGTCCCATTTCATGCGTCCACAGCTGTCCCGACGGATCGAAGGCGATGCCGAGCAGGTTGCGGTGGCCCAGGCTCCACACCTGCGCCGCAATGCTGCCCTGCGCCGCGAACGGATTGTCCGGCGGCAGGCTGCCATCGTCGTTGAGCCGGATCAGCTTGCCGAGCGAGGACTGCAGGTCCTGTGCAGGCGTCTGCTGATCGCGCTCGCTCGAGGTGATCCACAACTTGCCGTCCGCTCCGAAAGCGAGCCGGTGTCCGTAGTGGTTCGAACCCGACACCTTCGGCAACTGGCGCCAGATCACCTGCAGGTTGGACAGGCTTCCGCCATTGCCACTGGCATCGAGCTGCAGCGTGGCGCGCGCCACGGCAGCGCCGCGCGTGCCGCCGCTGCCGGCTTCCGCATAGCTGACATAGACCAGCCGGTTGTCGGCGAAGCGGGGATGCAGCAGCACGTCACCTAATCCCCCTTGCCCGCCGTAGGCGACCGTCGGCACCCCGATGATCTCGCCGACCTGGCCGCTCGCGACGTTGACCAGGCGGAGCTTTCCGGACTTCTCGGTCAACAGCAGGCGACCGTCCGGCAGGAACGTCATCGCCCAGGGCTCGTTGAACGTGGCGACCGGCGTACTTGTGAACGGCGGGTCGGGGACCTGAAGGGCGCGCGACAGACGTGCCGTTACCCGACTATTGTCGGCAGCCTCCACAAGTGGCGGCAGGACGTCATATCGCACAAATTGCGAGACAACTACCTCCTCCGACACGGATCGCGATGCCAGTATGACGGACGCTCCGTTCTGGTCTGGAGTCTCCCTTTGGCAGGCCGTCAGCAACGCGCAGCAGATGAATAGCGACGACTTTCTCATCGGGATAACTCCGGACGGGGCTCTGGCCTTTTTACTCCAACGACGCGAAGAAGACGTGATATCCAAGTATCAGCGAAAGCTGGAGCGCGTTCATTCGCTCAATTCAAGGGCGAAGCCAATCTCCAAAGCCGAGCTTCCGCCCCGAACTCGATGGCCCATATAGACCCGTCCGGCGCTTCCTCGATCTCTTTGATTGGTTTGAGCATTCCAATCCGAGAGACTTCATTCACGTCTTCTCCGTTGAGCTTCACATGAATGATGCTGGAGATCAGCTCACCGCTCACCAACGCATTTCCCTGCAACTCGGGGAACATTTCCCCTGAGTGGACAATCATGCTCGCAGGACCAATCCGGTCCTTCCACCAAAACTTTGGCGCGATGAAAGACGGCTGAGTCTCATGCTGGGGCAGCGTCGGACTATCTTTCGCAACCACCGGATACCCGTAGTTTCCTGCGCGCTCCAAGAGATTCAGTTCATCTGCAGCATTTCCCCCATGCTCCAGTACCCAGATGCGTCCGGCTGTGTCCGCCGCCATCGCATCGGGCCGACGGTGACCCAGCGACCAGAAATATTTCGCGTAATAGTCATCAAGTTCGACGAACGGATTGTCGGCAGGAACTTGTCCATCATCTCCTACGCGGAATATCTTGCCATCGTCCAATGTCAGGGATTGGGTTCCGCCTCGGAATGGCCCGGATACATACAGTTTTCCATCGCCGTCAAACGCCATGCGGCAGCCATACTCTTGCGACGAAAAGCCGGCAAGACTCGCCACGATGTCCTGCAGTCCCACCAAATAGTAGATTCCATCCTGGCCGAGAATCAGCTGCGCCCGCTTCACCCCGAGGGAATCGCGCCCGCTCGCGCCGCGCACGATCGTACACAGATAAACGATCTGGTTTTCGGAAAAGTCAGGGTGTGCCACCACATCGACGAGCGAGTTGATGAAGTATTCGTCAGGCACACCCGTCACCCTGTGCACACTTCCATCGGCAACGCGCATGAGCTTCAGGGTCCGCGGAAATTCTGCGACCAGCAACAGATCCTCGCTAAGGAACGCCATCGCCCTCGGTTGCCTGAATCGCCCTTTTTCAGTCATTGAAAATCGCGAGTCCGGCATCGCCATCACCGGTGAGTTTCCTCCCGTGATTCTGACCTCATGTTCTGCAGCCAACATCGATTGCTCGGCCGACGCTGTGGTGCCTGCACCGAATCGAGGAAGTGGCAACGCAAGATCGGCGGGCGTCACAGTCCCGTCAACTGACTCTGAGACCAGCACCCTAGTCTTGTCGTCACCCGAAGGCTCAGCTGAGCACGCTGCCAGCAAAAATCCCGCGATCACAAAAGCCTGCATCCGACTCGCCATTCTTTCCTCCTAGTGATGTCGCACATCAGATTGAGCGTCCTTATCCATGGACCGCGTTTGGTCAGGAGTCAGATTCTAAGATACCACCCGCGCCGGTCCATGATCGCCAGAAGCAACCACCAGACACCGACGAAGGCCAGCGCGAACGCCAGCGACGGCAGGTACGGTCCGAAGCGCGGCGTCATCCAGTTGGCGAATCCGACCCGGTACAGCGGCTCCATCCAGCCAAGCGCGAGCAGTACGTACGTCATCACGGCGGCGCCGACATAGGCGGCGATGGCATTCACACCGAAGCGCCGCCCCACCGCCGGCCACCCCTGCCGGTCCACCGCCGCATGGGCGAGCGCCAGCGCAAGCGATGCGCAGCCGGCGGAGAACAGCGCAAACGACGACGTCCACAGCGCCTTGTTCAATGGAAACACACTGCTCCATGCCAGTCCGAGGGCCACGGCCGCCATGCCGGCCAGCACCAGCGTGCGCAGCGCACCGCCCCGCAACCAAGCGCCGGCCCGCACGCCGAACAGCGTGGTGGCGATGGCGGGCAACGTGCTCAGCAACCCCTCTGGATCCTGCCCGCGCGCGAGCGTCGCATCCCACTGGTACAGCCACGGTGCGAACAACACCGTATCCACGCGTGCCGGCAGGTTCGTGTAGCCGGCATAGCCGGACGACGCGAGCAGCGCCCAGTAGCCGAGCAGGACCGCGCCGATCAATGCCCACTGCAGGCGAGGCTTCACGTAAAGCGCGATCAGGCCGGCCGCAGCGAAACACAGGCCGATCCGCTGCAGCACGCCCCAGGGGCGGAACTGCGGACGGTCCAGCATCAGGTACGCCAGCAGGTGCAGCGCCAGGCCGAGCGCGACGATCTTCGCCGCGCGCCACAGCAGCGCGCGCACCAGCACGCCATGCGCCACACCTGTTTCGCTACGCGGCACGATGCCCAGCGAGATCGATACGCCGACGATGAAGAGGAAGAACGGGAACACCAGGTCGGTCGGTGTCACGCCATGCCATTCCGCGTGCAGCAGCGGCGCGTAGACATGCGACCAGTCGCCCGGCGTGTTGACCAGCAGCATCGCGGCGACCGTCAGGCCGCGCAGTGCATCGACGGACGCGAACCGGGCCGGAGCGACGCTCATGCGCGCGGGATCAGGCGCCGCCGATCCACGTGCCGACGATCTGCAGGTCGGCGTCCAGCGCCACCAGGTCGGCGCGGTAGCCGGGTGCGATGCGGCCGTGCGTCCCACCCAGGCCGAGGACGTCGGCAGGATAGGTGGACGCCATGCGCGCCGCCTCGTCCAGCGGCAGGCCGAGCAGCCGCACGCAGTTGCGCACGGCGGTGATCATGTCCAGCGCCGAACCCGCCAACGCGCCGGCTGCGTTGCGTACCACGCCGTCGACGGCGGTGATGGTTTCGCCATACAGATCGAACGACGGGTCGTCCGAACCGACCATCGGCATCGCATCGGTGACCAGGACCACCTTGCCGCGCGGCTTGGCCGCCAACGCGACGCGCAGGCTGGCCGGATGCACGTGCACGCCATCGACGATCACGCCGCACCAGCAGCCGTCGTCCTCCAGCGCAGCACCGACCGCGCCCGGTTCGCGGCCCTGCAACGGCGACATCGCATTGTAGAGATGGGTGAAGCCCGACACGCCCGCGTCGATGCCGGCGCGGATCTGTTCGTAGCTGCCCGCCGTGTGGCCGGCGACGACGATCGCACCGCGCGCCACCAAGGTGCGAATGGTGCCGGTCGGCACCTGTTCGGGCGCAAGGGTCAGCAGGGTCACGCCGTTGTCGAGCGACGTCGCCATCGCGATTTCGTCCGCGCCGGGCACGCGGAACTTCGCCGCATCGTGCGTGCCCTTGCGCGCGGGCGCGATGTACGGGCCCTCCAGGTGGATGCCGAGCACGCCCGGCACGCCCTGCGCGATGGCGTCGCGTGTCGCCGCGATCGCGCGCGCCATCACGTCGGCATCGTCGCTGATCAAGGTCGGCAACAGGCCGGTCGTGCCGAAGCGACGGTGCGCCTTCGCGATCGTGCGGATCGCCTCCACACTCGTATCGTTGTTGAACAGCGCGCCACCGCCACCGTTGACCTGCGCATCGATGAAGCCGGGCAGCAACGTCGCGCCGCGAAGATCGTGCCGCACCGCATCTGACGGGATCGCATCGTCCGCGAGCAGGTCGGCGATGCGGCCGTCCTGCATCAGTACCGCCAGGCCTTCGACGAAGCCGTCCGGTGTCAGCACGCGGGCGTTGCAGAGGGCAATGGCGGCGCTCGTCGCGTTCATACCGTTTCCGTGACCTTGTTGAGGTGCGGCGGCACATCCGGATTGTGGCCGCGACGCAGCGCGAGCGCATTGATCGCCCGGTAGAAGCTCTGGATGGTCAGCAACGGGGCGCACGCCGGATGCGGTGCCTCGACCAGTGGCAGATCGCCCTGGCGCGACGCCACCCACACCTGCGCACCGCGGCCGCGGAATTCCTGCGCCAGCGCCAGCGTGCCGGCTTCGGTTTCGTCCGGCTGGGCGAAGCAGAGCACCGGGAAACCCGGACCCACCAGCGCCATCGGCCCGTGCTTCACTTCCGCCGAACTGTAGGCCTCGGCGTGCAGGCCGCAGGTTTCCTTGAATTTCAATGCGGCTTCCTGCGCGGCGGCCAGGCCCAGGCCTCGTCCCAGCACGAACAGGTTGTGCGCACCCACCAATCCATCGGTCAGCGGCGACCAGTCCGCCTGCCACGCGCGACGCAGCGCGTCGGGCAGGGCATCGGCGGCGGCATGCAGCGGCGCCTCGTCCTTCCAGTACGCGGCCAGCTGCAGGATCGCCGCGAGCGAACCCAGGTAGCTCTTGGTTGCCGCCACGCTGCGCTCGGGACCGGCGCGCAGCGGCAGCACGGTGTCGGCGAGTTGCGCCAGCGGCGAGTCTTCCACGTTCACCAGTGCGACCACGCGTGCGCCGGCCTCCTTGGCCGCGCTCGCGTTGCGCAGCAGGTCCGGGCTCTTGCCCGACTGCGAGATCACCACGTACAGCGCATCGGCCAGTCGCTGCTTCGCTTCGTACACCGACCCCACCGACGGCGACGCCGACGCTGTGACCACGCCGAGCTGCGTCTCGAACAGATACTTCGCATACGTCGCCGCATGATCGGAACTGCCGCGCGCGCAGGTCACCACGAACGGTGGAGGATTACGGCGCAGGTCTTCCGCCAGCGCCTTCACCGTCGCGGCGTTGCGCGCGTACTGGTCGGCGACGATGTCGGCGGTCTGGGCCGCCTCCTGGTGCATCAGGGTGTCGGAAGGCGCAGGCAGTAGCGTGTCGGTCATGGCGAGAGGGGTTCGGGTCGGTCGGCGCGCGGACGGACCGGCGCCGTGGAGCCCCGCACCACCAACTGCGGCACGAAGCCCTGGTTGTGCACGGGGGTGGGGTTGTCGTCATAGGCATCGGTACGCAGGCCGGCGATCAGCAGGCGCGCCGCCTGCTTGGCGATGTCCTGCGTGGCCTGCTTGGCGGTGGTCAGCGGCGGCCACGACTGCTTGGAGAACGGGCTGTCCTCGAAACCGGCGATGGACAGGTCGTAAGGCACGTTCATGCCGGCCGACTTCGCCGCCGCCAGCACGCCGGCCGCAATTTCATCGTTGGAACCGAAGATCGCCGTGGGCGGTTCGCGCAGTGCCAGCAKGCGGCGCGCGCCGCGGAAACCGTCGTCGAAGGTGTAATCGCCCGGCACGACGAGATGCTTGTCGAGGGTGATGCCGTAGTCCTTCAACGCTTTCTCGTAACCGGCATAGCGTTCGGTACTCGACCGGTGCGCCAGTCCGCCCCACAGGAAGCCGATGCGCTGGTGGCCGAGCTGGATCAGGTGTTCGGTGATCTCGTAGGCGGCATCGCGGTCATCGACATAGACGCAGGGCAAGCCGTCTTCCGGATCTTCGGTCGCGGCGATGATGCGCACCAGCTTCACCCCGCGCGCAGCCAATGCCGTCACCAGGTCGGCGCGTTCGGACATCGGCGCGGTCAGAACCAATCCGGCCAGGCGCGAACGCTGGACGAATTCCACGAGCTCCTCGGCCAGCAACGGCGAGGTGGAATCCACCGGATGGATCTGCAGGCCGAAGCCGGTCTCCTTGCAGGCGGCCAGCACGCCGTTCTGCACGCCGATGATGTGGTACGGGTTGGGGTTGTCGTAGACCAGACCGATCACGAACGGCGTGCCGCTGCGCAGGTTGCGCGCGGACTGGTCCGGTTCGTAGTCCAGTTCAGCGATGGCGTGCAGCACGCGCGCACGCGTGCCCTGCAGCACCGACGGCTCGTTGTTGATGACCCGGGACACGGTCTTCAGCGAGACCTTCGCGCGTTCGGCGACGTCCTTGATGGTGGGTCGGCGCATGGGCGTTTCCGTCATGGAGGCGAGTCCGCCATGATGCCGCGTTCCGGGACGCCCGTCGCCGCCCGTTTCGCGCTGCCCACGCGGTGCCCGGCCAGTGCGTAGTAGAGGATGTACAGGTAGCCGGGAATGGCCAGTCCGGCGAACACGACCTGGAAGTCGTAGTGCTGCTTCAGCACCGCGAACAGCTGCGGCAGGATCGCTCCGCCGGCGATGCCCATGATCAGCAGGGCCGATCCGGTCTCGGTATGCCGGCCCAGCCCCTTGATCGCCAACGGGAAGATCGCCGGCCACATCATCGCGTTGGCGAAGCCCAGTGCAGCGACGAAGCCGACCGACACATAGCCGTGCGTCAGCAGCGCACCGAGGGCGAACAGCACGCCCAGCGTGGCGGAAATGGCCAGGTAGCGTGCCTGCGACACGAAGCGCGGGATCACGGCCAGGCCGACCAGGTAACCGGCCAGCATCGCGAACAGGGTGTAGGTGGTGAACAGCTTGGTCTGGTCCAGCGGCAGGCCGAAGCCCCTTCCATAGGTGCCGATCGCGTCGCCCGCCAACACCTCCACCCCCACGTAGAGGAACAGGCAGAGCACGCCCAGCCACAGGTGCGGGAAGCGCGACAGGCCACGTGCGCCATCGGCGGCATCGGCCGCGGGCGCGGCATTGACCTCGGACGGCTTCACCTCGGGCAGCGACGAGAACAGGATGCCGATGGCGACCACGACCAGGAGGCCGGCCATCACCAGGTACGGCAGGTGGATCTTCGCTGCGAACGCGTCCAGCAGCGCCACCTTGCCGGCCGCATCGGCTGTGGCGACCTGTGCGGCCAGGTCGCCCACGCCATGCAGGACCAGCGTCCCGAGCACGAGCGGCGCCAGCATGCCGGCGATCTTGTTGCAGATGCCCATCAGTGCGATGCGCTGCGCGGCGCTCTCGATGGGGCCGAGGATGCTGACGTAGGGGTTCACCGCCGTCTGCAGCAGCGCCAGGCCGCCGCCGATCACGAACAGGCCGGCCAACGCACCGGGGTACCAGCGCTGGGTGGAGAACTCGCCGAACATCGCCGCCCCCATCGCCATCACGAACAGGCTGGCGGCGAGGCCTTTCTTCATGCCGGTGTGCTTGAGCAGCGCCGCGGCAGGCAACGCGAGGAAGAAGTACGACAGGTAGAACACCATCAGTACGAGGAAGGCATTCACCTCGTCCAGATCGAAAGCGAGCTGCACGAAGGTGATCAGCGGGCCGTTGATCCAGGTGAAGAACCCGATGATGAAGAACAGCACGCCGACTATGGCGAGCGAACGGAGCGGGGTGGTTCCAGCGGCGGTACTCATGCAATCCCCTCGATGTGGGAGGTCGCGCCTGCGCGCGACATCGGGAACAACGTTGTCAAAGCCATCAGGCAGCCCCCCGGAACTTGGAGGTCCCCAAGCGACCTGGCCTTCCTTCCGTGAGTGCACCGGCATAGTGCGCCGCAACATAAAGTCCTGTAGGACTTAGCGCTTTTCCGCCTTTGCATGCCGCAATTGGTGACACCAATGCGCTCAATTGAATAATGAATACGAGCATTGTTGTTGGTTCCATGCATCGCCTCGGCCGCCAGACGGCTATTTCATGACAGAGTCTTGACAACGTTGTCAAACACTTTCCACACTCCGGCCATATCGGGATGACGGGGTCCCGGCCGCGAACATGTGGGGAGACGTGTGGTCGCCATTGCCAATCCATTGCCGACAGATGCCAGCCGCGGGGCGCACGACGCCTTCATCGCGGCGGACGTCGGTGGCACCCATGTCCGCATCGGCCTGGTGCGCGGCAGCGGCGACGCCGGGATGCCGGTCCACGTGCTGGAGTACCGCAAGTACGCCTGCGCCGACCACGCCGGCCTGGGCGACATCGTCGAGGATTTCCTGCACCACCTGGGCCTCGACCACGGGCGCGTGACCCGTGGCGTGATCGCCAGCGCCGGCTATGCGCTGGAAGACGGCACCGTCATCACCAACAACCTGCCCTGGCGCCTTTCGCTGGCGGAACTGCGCACGCAGCTCGGCTTCGACGACGTCCGCCTGGTCAACGATTTCGAAGCCGTGGCGCATGCCGCCGCGCAGGTGGACGCCAGCCAGGTGCTGCAGCTCACCGGCCCGGCGATCGCACCGACCCGCGGCCCCACGCTGATCCTCGGCCCGGGCACCGGTTTGGGCGCGGCGGTGTGGATCCCGGTCGGCCCGCGCGCCGTGGTGCTGGCGACGGAAGCCGGCCAGGCCGCGCTCACCGCCGGCAACGCGCTCGAGATGGCGCTGCTGGCCGAGATGCTGAAGACCCGCACGCACGTGCCGGTGGAACAGGCGCTGTCCGGCCCCGGCCTGTTGAACCTGCATGCCGCGCTGTGCGCCGTCCGCGGCGCCGCGCCTTCGGCCTACACGCACCCGGGCCAGGTCACGGCCGCCGCGCTGTCGGGCGACGACCCGCTGGCGCGCGAAAGCCTCGATGTGTTCTGCGGCCTGCTCGGCAGCGTCGTCGGCGACATGGCGCTGCTGTACGGCGTGCAGGGCGGCGTGTACCTCGCCGGCGGCATCCTGCCGAAGATCCGCGGATTCCTGATCCAGAGCAGTTTCGTCGCGCGATTCCTCAACAAGGGATCGATGCGCGAGGCGCTCGAACGCATCCCCGTGAAGCTGGTGGAGCACGGGCAGCTGGGCGTCATCGGCGCGGCCCGGTGGTACCTGGATCGCGACGGAGACACATGAAGGAAAGCGCCGGCACAGGCGCGGAGCAGGAAGGGGCGGGGTGCAGGGGATACGTGCAACGCCAGGCGACATCGAAGTACCAAGCACGGCGGAACAGCGCGAGCGATGGCTGCCGGAACTCTAAAAACAATGATGGGAGAGACATCATGAAGTACCGCACCTCGATCCTTTCGGCCTCGATCGCCGCCGGGCTCGCGTTCTCGATGCAGGTCCACGCGCAGGAGGCCGCACCGGACGACACGGCCGCGACCGACCTGGACATCGTCGTGG
>NZ_JBGFFG010000011.1:0-19936 GCF_056175765.1 Pseudoxanthomonas sp. LjRoot204_2
TCTCCAGGCTGGCGCGGAACGTGCCCACCACCTCGATGCGGTCGAGTTCGGTAGGGGCAGGCGTTGTGGTGACCGACGTGTCCTGCGACTGCGCGAAGGCAGGCGTGTGCAGGGCGACGGCGATCGAGAACGCGAGTGCGGTAACCGGTGTCTTCCGGCGATTCTGATAGTGGTTCATGACATCCCCCTCCCAAGGGCGGCCCGTGGCGTATCGATAGGTCGCCGGGCTGCGGCGACGTGGAATTCCCCAATCATTCCAGTGCGGCGCATGCAGAATGACACCGCTGGTCAAGGACGCTATCAGAGAGTGCGCCGCAACAACAAGTAGTTGATTCGAATGGGAAAATGTCCCGAGACAATGGTGTTGTCAACGGGCGGCCCCCTCATCGGAAGCGCCCGGTCACAGACACAAAAAAAGCCCGGCCGGGAGAGGCGGCCGGGCTTCAGGTGCGCCCCGTGGGGGAGGTGCGGGACCGTCAATGCATCAGAACTTGTATCGCAGGCCCAGCAGGTACTGGCGGCCGGTTTCGCTGTAGTCCAGCGGGAGCTGGCCACCCGAGTTCGCCACCCACGACTCCTGCGGTTCGTCGGTCAGGTTGATGCCTTCCAGGCTCAGTTCCAGCTTGTCGTTGATCTTCCAGCGCACGGACGCGTCGACCGTGGTGGTGCCGGTCTGCCCGTGCACGTCGAAGCCGGCTTCGGTGGCCGGGACCTGCAGCAGGAAGTCGTCGCGATTCGTCGCCGAGACACGACCGGAGAAGCGTTCGCCTTCGTAGTAGAGCGTCGCGTTCCACGCGTGCTTGGACAGGCCGGTCAGATCGGTCTTGAACGAGTTGGCACCGGTCGACGTCAGGTACTGGATCTGCGAATCGACGTAGGTGTAGTTCAACTGCACGCCGAGATTGCCGAACTTGCCCGGCAGGAAAGTGAAGGGCTGTGTGTAGTTGGCTTCGAAACCGGTCAGTTCGCCGCCCGGGGTGTTGAGCGGAACACTGAAGACGAAGTCGTCGTTGACACCGGCGCCGGTGCCGTCCAACAGGCTGGCGGGCAGGCCGCTCGACGAGTACGGCTGCACGACGCGCGTGGTCTGGATGAAGCTCTCGATGTCCTTGTAGAACAACCCCAGGCCCAGCATCGCGCCTTCGTTGAAATACCACTCGAAACCGAGATCGACCGTCTTGGCGCGGATGGGATCCAGGTTCGGATTGCCGCCGCTGACGGTGCGCGCACCGCCGCTGACGTTGACGGTCACGCCCGGCGTCAGGCTGCCCAGGCCGGGACGCGTCATCACCTTGGCGGCGCCCAGCCGGATCAGGAAGTCAGGCGTGATCTCGGCCACCAGGTTCATCGACGGCAGGGTGTCGCTGTACTCGCGAGAGACCGTCGTGGCGACCGGCGTGCCGCTGGCCGTCGCGATGCCCGTGGAAGACTGCTTGGTACGCACGTAACGCACGCCGACGTTGCCGGACACCGGAATCGCGCCAAGATCGGCGGAGAATTCGCCCATCAGGTAGACACCACGATCTTTCTCCTCGACGCTGCGCGTGTTCACCGCGCGCTCGTTGAGGGTGAACGGACCGGTATTGCTGTAGATGTCGTAGAAGTCGGCGATGCCCTGGTAGTCGGGGATCACCCACGTGCCCGGCAATCCGCTCACGCCGCTCAGGCTGGCCTGTTCGGTCAGGTCGGCCGGCACGATGCGGGTGCCGTCGGTGAACATCGGCACGCCGGTCAGTGCTTCCGTCGAACGACGCAGTTCGCGCGTGGAGAAGCTGTAGTCCTTGGCCTGCACGCCGCCCTTCAGGCGGAAGCCCGCGCTGATGTTCCAGTTGAAATCCAGCTGGGCGACGTCGAAATCGTTCTCGACGTACTGCGGACGGATGCGGATCTCGGCCAGGGTCCAGCCGTTGGGGTCGGTCGGGCTGATGCCGTAGTCGATCACCGGCTTGTACGGATTGCCACGATAGTCGTAGCTGTAATTGTCGACGTTCAACTTGTCCATGATGATGGTCGTCTGGATCGGATTCTCGTGTTCCGATTTCGACGTGCCCAGCTTCCCGGAGATCTTGAAGTTGTCCGTGAACTCGTGCTCGCCTTCCAGTCCCAGCTGCGTGAAGACCGTGTTCCACTCGTCGTGGCGGCTCTCGGAGCGGATGTCCACGTCGTCGAACAGGCCGTAGACCAGTGCGCCGTTCTCGATCGCGCCTTCGCGCACGATGGTCTGCGGCTTGCCGCCCTGCGAGGCGCCGCGGCTGAACGAGATGGCTTCGATGTATTTCTCGTCGCGCACCGCATCGATCTTCGAATACAGCGCATCGAAGGCGAACTGGGTGCGGTCGGTCGGCTTGAACTGCAGCGATGCCGTCACGCCGGTGCGCTTCTGGTCGTGCTCCATCAGCGTGTAGCGGGGAAAGCGCGGATGGTAGGTGTTGGCGGCAAGGGCCGGCGTGTAGGGCGAGGCGGGATTGAAGCCGTTGTTGCTGGTGCCGCCGGCCCAGCGTCCGCTGCCGCTGCCCTCTTCCAGTGCCTGCCGCTCGGAGTAGGCGACCGACAGCAGTGCGCCGAACTTGCCGTCGGCCCAGGTATTGGCGATCAGGCCCGCCAGGCGCGGGTCGGTCGTGCTGCCCATGTCGGCATAGCTGGCCTGGCCGCTGGCGACCAGCGTGAACCCGTCGTAGTCGAACGGGCGCGCGGTGCGCAGGTCGACGGTGGCGCCGAGCGAGCCTTCTTCCACATCCGCCTGTGCGGTCTTGCGCACGATCAGCTGCGAAAACAGGTCGGAGGCGAACACGTTGAAGTCGAAACCGCGTCCGCGGTTGGAGCCGCCGTTCTGGTCGGTGGAACCGACCGTGGTCAATGCCTCCATGCCGTTGATGCGCACGCGGGTGAAGTCGGGGCCCAGGCCGCGCACCGAGATGTTGCGGCCCTCGCCGGCATCGCGGGTGATGACCACGCCGGGGATGCGCTGCAGCGATTCGGCCAGGTTGAGATCCGGGAACTTGCCGATGTCCTCGGCGACGATCGCATCGACCACGCCGGCTTCGCCGCGCTTGATGTCGAGGGCTTTCTCGACGCTGGCGCGATACCCGGTGACGCTGACGGTGTCGAGGGTGTCGACGCTCTCGGCAGGCGCGGACTGACCGGAGTCGGCCGATTGCGCGGTCTCCTGGGCATGCGCCGCCGCACTCATCTGCAACGCCAGGCCGATCGAGACGGCAAGCAAGGTAACCGGTGTCTTCCGGTTCTGGTGACTAACTGGCATGTTCTCCCCTCCTCAAGGGACCATGGCCGCGTGGAGCGACTGTTTTGATGGCAAAAACTGCGGTTTATTCCCTTACGAATCCTGCCAGCTGGTAAAATGACACCGCTGGTCAAAAACAACGCTAACAGAGTGTGCGCTGCAACAACAACTGCCGTCTCCGCGCGTTTTTCCTTGTCCCGTGGACAAGTCGCGGATGACAGGCGAGGCTGGTGCGCCACCATCACGGGAGGAGTGGGGTCATGGGCAAGATCGTCTGTTTCGGGGAGCTGTTGCTGCGACTGGGCGCGCCTGGCCGCCAGGCATTGCTGCAGTCGCCGGTGCTCGACGTGCACATCGGTGGCGCGGAGGCGAACGTCGCGGTCTCGCTTGCGCGCTTCGGCCACGACGCGCGCATGGTCGGTCTGGTCGCGGATAACGCACTGGGTGAGGCCGCGCTGGGCGAGCTGCGCCGGCACCGCGTCGACACGCGCGCCGTGCAGCAGGTCGCAGGACGCATGGGCCTGTATTTCCTGACGACGGGTGCGATCCAGCGACCGAGCGAAGTGCTCTACGACCGCGCCGATTCGGCCTTCGCGCGCGCAGGTGGCGGCACGCACGACTGGCCTGCGCTGCTGTCGGGTGCGGACTGGCTGCATGTCTCCGGCGTCACGCCTGCGCTTGGCCAGCAGGCGGCGGACGGCGTCCGCGTGGCGGTCGACGCCGCGCGCGCCGCGGGTGTGAACGTGTCGTTCGACGGCAACTTCCGGCCCAAGCTCTGGGACGCGTGGGGGGGCGATGCACCGACGATCCTGCGCGGCCTGATGTCCGGGGCCGACATCCTGTTCGCCAGTCATCGCGACCTGGAGGTCGTCCTCGGCCTAGACTTCCCGCAGGCGACGCCGCAGGAACGCTTCGCGGCCGGAGCCGCTGCGGCCTTCAAGGCGTTCCCGCACCTCCGGCAGATGGCGGCGACGATCCGCGTGCAACGCAGCGTGGACCATCACGCGCTGTCCGGCATCACGGCCCTGCGCGACGGCAGCCTGCTGACGACGCCGTCCTACGAAGTGACTCCCATCGTGGATCGCATCGGCACCGGCGATGCGTTCGCGGCCGGCGTCCTGCACGGCGGCCTTGCCGGCATGGCGCCCGCCGACGCATTGCACTTCGGTGTGGCGGCGGCATGCCTGAAGCACTCGCTGCCGGGCGACTTCAATCTCGTCGCCGCGAACGACGTACAGGCATTCCTCGGCGAGAACAGCCTGGACGTCAAACGCTGATCACGTTCGGCCGCAAGGGAATGTTGCGTTGCCGCATTCCCGGACGCAGCAAAAACTATCGTTTGAAGATGCTGGCGCGGGCTTTGCTGGTGGCGCGATTCCAGCAGACTGCGCGCCATGATGAGCGCCGTCCATGCGTAGCAAACTGTTCGTGCCCGGCAGTCGCCCGATGCTGTTCGCCAAGGCGTTGGCCGGCGACGCAGACCTCCTGTCCTTCGACCTCGAGGATGCCGTCGCGGGCGAAGACAAGGCGGCGGCGCGCACGCAGGTCGCTGCCTTCCTGCAGCCGGCACCGCACCGTGCCGCGCGCAAGCAGGTGGTCGTACGGGTGAACGCCTGGAGTTCGTCGGCGTGGGCGGACGACCTGCGCGCGATCCTGCCGCTGGACATCGACCTGCTCAACCTGCCGAAGATCGAGTCGGTGGAACAGCTCCGTCAGGCGATCAGTGAAGTCGAGTCGGTCGAAGCGCGCCTCGGCGTCCGCAGGGCCGTCGGGCTGCTGGTGAACATCGAAACCCCCCGCGCGCTGCGCCATGCGGTCAAGATCGCGCAGGCCCATCCGCGCGTCCGCGGCCTGCAACTTGGGCTTGGCGATCTGTTCGAGCCCCACGGCATCCGCCGCAGCGACCTGCGCAACGTGCACGCCGCGCAGTACGCCCTGCGCATGGCCGCGGCGGAAGCGGGAGCGTTCGCTTACGACGCCGCGTTCCCTGGCCTGGAAGACGAAGCCGGCTTCCGCGCCGAAGCCGACGCGGCGCGCGCACTCGGGTTCGCGGGCAAGAGTTGCGTGCATCCGCGCCAGGTGGCGTGGGCCAACGCGGCGTTCGCGCCGTCCGTCGAGGAAGTCGACGCGGCGCGTCGCACGGTTGCCGCCGCAGAGGGGAGTGCGGGTGTCTACGCGGTGGACGGCCGCATGGTGGATGCCCCGTTCCTCGCGCGCGCGCGCGCCGTCCTCGCCGCTGCCGGACGGGAGCGCGCATGACGGTCGTTTCGCGGGTCCGCGGCCGCTTCGGTCGGGTGTCGCTGCACAGGTATCTGGCGATGGTGGGCATTGCCGTGCTGGTCGCATGCGGCGTGTTGCCGGGCCATGCGCGCGGCGAAAGCCTCACGCGTCTTTCGGAGGGGTCGCTTCCTGTACCGCCCGCGAGTGCGCGTGCCCTGCACAGCGCCGGTGACGACCTGCTGGCCTTCGGCGACACCGCTGCGTGGCGGTGGGAGAAGACCGGAGCACGCTGGCAGGCGATCGGACTGAAGGGGCCGGCCCCCGTCGATCATTGGCGGAATGCGGCGCCGGGGCGTCTCTACCTGCTGCAATCGGATATCAACGGCTCGCGGATCGCCGGGATCGCAACAGCGACCCTCGTGCGCGGACAGCTGTCCGTGCAGCCATTGCCGGCGTTTCCGCAACCCCTCGAGCAGGTCCAGCTTGCGGCGGATTCCGCGAATGTCTACGCGGCCGGTCGCGACGACGCGGGCACGGCGCGCGTATGGCGGCGCGCGGTCGATGCCTCGGCCGCCACCGCGTGGCAGGCGCTGCCTGCGCTTCCGTCGGGCGYGCCCCTCAACTCGCTTGTCGCGCAACGCGGCGAACTGATCGCCACCACGCGCGGCGCAGGCGAGGATGCCCAGTGGCGCTGGTCGTCCGAAAACGGCTGGCAATCATTGCCGCCCGTTCCCGGTGCGCTTGCCGGCGAAGGCACGGCGCGCGCGCTCGGACAGGCCCACGTGCTGTATCTGCTCAAGCCATTCGCCGGTTCCACCGCCTCGCGGCTCGCGACCTTCCATACTATCACCCGCGCCTGGACCGACATTCCCGGGTCCACGGCCGCGCTCTCGCCCCGTGTCACGGCCTGGGGCGACGGACTGGTCGGCTGGGACGCCGGCGCCAGCGCGCTGCGGACGACCTCGATCACCGGCGGCACCTACCTGCTCAAGTGGCTGGACTGGCTGGTCATCGTCGTGTATCTCGCAGCGATGGTCGGCATCGGCCTGTACTTCTACCTGCGGGAGAAACGCGCATCCACGGCGGATTTCTTCGTCGGCGGCCGCAGCATCCCGTTCTGGGCGGCCGGCGTCAGCCTGTACGCCACCAACACCAGTTCCATCAGTTTCATCGCGATTCCGGCGAAGGCGTTCGAAACGAACTGGCAGTACCTGACCAACAACCTGATCGCGGTCGTCGGCCTGATGTTCGTCGCCATCTGGATCGTGCCGCTGCTGCGCCGCCTCGACCTGATGTCGGTGTTCTCCTACTTGGAGAAGCGTTTCCATCCCGCCATCCGGATGCTCGCCAGCGCCCTGTGCATCGCGATGCAGATCGGCAGCCGCATGAGCGTGATCCTGTTCCTGCCCGCGCTCGCGATCGCCACGATCACCGGCCTGGACGTGGTGTGGAGCATCCTCATCATGGGCGTGTTCACCATCATTTACACCACGCTGGGCGGCATGAAGGCGGTCATCTGGACCGACTTCGTGCAGGTGTTCGTGATGTTCGGCGGCGCGATCTTCGCCATCGGATTCATCATCTACCACCTCAACGGCGGCGTGCCCGAGTTCCTCCAGGTGGCGATGGCGGAGAACAAGACGCAGCTGTTCGATTTCAGTTTCGACCTCACCAAGGCGACCGTCTGGGGCTTCATCTTCCTGGTGGTGTTCGACGTGGTGCTGACGTTCCCGAAAGACCAGGTGCTGATGCAGCGCGTGCTGTCCACGAAGTCCGACAAGGAGGCGGGGCGTTCGATATGGACGTTCGCCGCCATCATGATTCCCGGCGGCTTCTTCTTCTATGCGATCGGCACGGCGCTGTACGTGTACTACCAGTCCCATCCCGAGCGCATGAATCCGCTGCTGCCCATCGACGCGACATTCCCGCTGTTCATCGCGGCAGAACTGCCGATGGGCGTCACCGGCCTGATCATCGCCGGCATCTTCGCCGCCGCCATGTCCACGCTGTCCAGCATCATCAACAGCGTCTCGACGCTGGCCTCCGTGGATTTCTACGAGAAGCTGGCGAAGAACCCGACCCCGAAGAAGAGCGTGCTGTTCGCGGAGATCATGGGCGTGCTGGTGGGCCTGGTGGGCATCGGCATCGCGCTGGTGCTCTCGCGCTACGACATCCACTCCCTGTTCGACGTCTCGATCGAACTGGCAGGTCTGCTGGGGGGCGGCTTCGCCGGGGCGTACACGCTGGGGATGTTCACGCGGCGCGCCAACGCACAGGGCGTTGCCATCGGCATCGCCGGGGCCATCGTGCTGACCCTGCTTATCTGGTCGATGGATCTCGTGCATCCGTACTTCTACCTGGGCATCTCGATCCTGCTGTGCATCGTCATCGGCTACGCGGCCAGCTGGCTGTTCCCGCCACCGGCGCAATCGCTGCAGGGCCTGACGATCCACCGGCAGGATGCCGTGAACACGGCCGGCTGAGCGCATGGGCCATAGGTCCCATCGTCGGCGCGCCACGCCTCGTGTAGCCTGACGGCAGCAGGGGGAGGCGCGTGGATACCCAGTTCCTGAACACGTTCGTGGTGGTGGCCGACCGCGGTTCGATGGCGGCCGCGGCGCGCGTGCTGAACATCACCCCCGCCGCGGTGGCGCAGCAGATCCGCACGCTCGAGCGGGAACTGGGCGCGCCTTTGATCGCGCGCGCGGGGCGCACCGTCAGCCTGACCGAAGAGGGCGCGCGCATCCTGCAGCGGGCACGCGACCTGCTCCGCGACGTATCGGACATGCGCAGTGTGGCCAACGACAGCGACGTGTCGGGCGAACTGCGCCTGGGCGCGTGCCCGACCGCGCTGGCCGGCATGCTGCCCGACATCCTGGCGCGCATGGTCGATGCATTCCCGCAGATCAACGTCTACATCCGGCCGGCGTACTCGGCCGAGCTCTATCGCGCGGTGGAGGCGGGCGAACTGGACGCGGCGCTGGTGCTGCAGGCGCCGTACAGCCTGCCCAAGACCTGCGACTGGCAGCTGCTGCGCGAAGAGCCGCTGGTGATGATCGCGCCGGCGCGGATGGCGGGACGCGACCCGCACGACCTGCTGCRCAGCGAACCGCTGATCCGCTACGACCGCAACCAGTGGGGCGGGCGCGTGGCGGACGAATACCTGCATGCCGCCGGGATCGTGCCGCGCGAGCGGTTCGAACTGAACGGGCTCAACGCCATTGCGGTGATGGTGGACCGCGGCCTGGGTGTGTCGCTGGTACCCGACTGGGCACGTCCTTGGCCGGAGGGGCTGGACCTGGTGCGCATTCCGCTGCCGCTGCCCAGCGAGCCACGCCGGATCGGCATGGTGTGGTCGCGCTCCTCGGTGCGCATCCGCCTGGTCACCGTACTGCTGCAGGAGAGTCGTGCCGCCACCGGCCATGCCTGAGCCGCGATGTTGCAGTGCACGCTACAAAAACTAGCCTGTGAACATATCGGCGGACGATTCTTCCGTGACCGGTGTCGCCTTACGCTGCCGCCATCGTCGGGTTCACGCGTCTGGGAGGAACGCGGGGCACGCCGGCCGCCAACGCGGTCTTCGCATACACATCTCTAGTCCGGAACGTGCCGCCCGCTGCGCGACCGTGCCGTCCACCGAAGCATTCCGAGAGCACACCATGAAACAGGTACCCGCCGCGTTCGGCGTTTTCCTGCTGGCCGCCGCCGTCAGCGCCAGCGTCAAGGCCCAACAGAACACTCCGCTGCCGCCGCAGGACGCGACGACCGAAGAACGGGCGAAGGATGCCGTCGACCTGGATCAGGTGATCGTGACCGGCGTGCGTGCGCCGAAGTCGATCGACCGCATCCCCGGTGCGGTGTCGCTGGTGTCCAAGGAAGAGGTCAAGCACACGCTTGCGCTGACCGAAGACGCGACGGCGGTGCTGGCACGCACGGTGCCCGGCTATGCGGAATCGTCCCAGGCCATGAGCAATACCGGTGAAACCCTGCGCGGCCGCATCGCGCTGCGCCTGTTCGATGGCGTGCCGCAAGGCTCGCCGTTGCGCGAGGGTGGCCGCAACGCGACGTTCACCGACATGGGCATCGTGGACCGCATCGAGGTCATCAACGGTCCGTCGGCGTCGGAGGGCATCGGTGCCGCGGGTGGCATCATCAACTACATCTCCACGGTGCCGACCAAGGAAGGCAGCGAATTCCGCTTCCTGTCGCGCTATTCCACCCAGTTCAAGGACGACAGCGCCGGCTGGAAACTCGGCCTGAACTATGCGTTCAAGCAGGAGAACCGCGACCTGGTGGTGGGCGTGTCGCGCATCGATCGCGGCATGGCGTACGACGCGGATGGTCGTCGTGTCGGCATGAACACGAGCGGCTCGGTATCGGACTCGGTGGCCCGTAACCTGTTCCTGAAGGGTGGCATCAACTTCGGTGAAGACGGCGTGCAGCGGCTGCAGCTGAGTTACAGCAATTTCAAGATCGAGGGCAACGGCGACTACATCCAGGTCGAGGGCTGCCGCCCCGGCACCTGCCCCAATCCGGTGACCAACACGTCCGAGCGCGGGCAGATCTTCGGCAGCAAGGCGGAGTTCAACGACTTCGAGCAGTTGAATGCGCTGTACACGCACGGAGACTTCCTTGGCGGCAATCTGGTGCTGAATGCGTACTGGGCTGACCAGGCCATGCGTTATCTCCCGGAGAACGGAGACGATCGCMAGTTGGTATGGCCGCTGCCGGTGGGCGCGGAGCGCATCTTCGACCAGTCGGAAATCACCAGCAAGAAGTGGGGTTTCCGTCCGTCGTGGACCCGCTCGTCGCTGTTCGGCGTCGATGGCCTGGAACTCCGCACCGGTGTCGACTATGTCTACGACGAAGCGCAGCAGCGCCTCGCATTGACCAACCGCCTGTGGGTGCCGCCCATGGAATACACCAGCGTCGCGCCCTACGTCCAGCTCAGCTACGACATCGGCCCGGTGACCGTGAGCGGTGGCTTCCGTCGCGAGGACGGTGAGCTGCACGTCGACAGCTACACGACTACGCCCTTCCGCAACAGCGTGTTCGTCGAGGGCGGCGGCGTGGAGTACACCGAGAACCTGGTGAACTTCGGCGCCATCTGGCGTATCGCCGGCGGCTGGTCGGTGTTCGCCTCGTACGGCGAAGGCTTCAGTCTGCCCAACATCGGCATCCCGCTCCGCAACATCAACGTGCCGGGCCAGTCGGTGGACCGGATCCGCGACCTGCAGGCGATCGTCGTCGACAACCGCGAGTACGGTTTCAACTGGCGTGGCGACCGCGGTTCGCTCGGCGGTTCGTACTACGACTCGCGCTCGCCGTTCGGCACCTCGCTGGCGGTCGACCCGGCGACCAACGACTACGTGCTCAACCGCGCCCCGACCCGCATCAAGGGCGTCGAACTGAGCGGCGAATGGCGCTTCAATCCGCAGTGGAAGGTCAACGGTCTTTACTCGCGTATCCGGGGCGAGACCGCGTTCTGGAATGCCGACCTGCTGGGTCGCTATCCCGCAGGCGGGCTCAACAAGCCGATCGGTGTCTCGGACATCAATCCGGACAAGATCGGCGCGTCGGTCAACTGGCGTTTCAACGAACAGGGTGACGTCACCCTCAACGCCACGAAGCTGCTGGATCGCGACCTCACGGGTTCCGATACGCGCGCGTTCGACGGGCAGACCTACTCGTTCCAGGAACACACGCAGGGTTACACGCTGTTCGATCTCAGCGCCAACTACAATTTCGAGAACTATGGTCGCGTGACGCTGGGCATCGAGAACCTGACCAACAAGCAGTACGTGCTCAGCTGGTCGCAGGTGGACTTCTTCAAGAACTACTTCGCCGGTCGCGGTCGCATGTACTCCGTTACCTACGAGTACACGTTCTGATCCACCATCCGCGGATGCCGGTCTTGTCCTTCGCCGCATCCACCCGCGCCGCCCCCTCTCCAGGGCGGCGCGGGCTCTGGATGGTCCTGATACTCTCGCTCGCCGCCTGCGCGACCGCCACCCCGCCGCCGCTCCCGCGTGCGCCGATGGATACGCTGCTCACACAGGACATCGGCAAAGCCGGCTACCTGGGCGCCGTCGCCGTGGTCGCCGATCACGGCGCCGTGGTCTACCGCGGTGCGTTCGGCCATGCCGACCTTCAAGGCCGGCATCCGCTGCGCGAAGACGCGATCTTCCGTATCTATTCCATGACCAAGCCCGTCACCTCGGTGGCGGCATTGATGCTGGTCGAACAGGGCAGGCTGCACCTCGATGCCCCGGTGGCCACCTATCTGCCCGAATTCGCGGGTCTGCAGCGGGTCGCGGGCGGCAGCGTGGAGGCGCCCGCGCTCGTGCCGGTGCAGCGCCCGCTGACCGTGCGGCACCTGCTCACGCACACCGCCGGTTTTGCCACGGGCGGTGACGACATCCGCGTGGCATCCGCCCTGCTGCAGGCGCAGGCGCCGGAAGAAGCCACGGACCTCGCCGGCTATGCCGACCGCGTCGCACGCGCGCCGCTCGCCACCGAGCCGGGCACGCGTTTCCGCTACGACGGCGTCAACACCGAAGTGCTGGCGCGCGTGGTCGAAGTCGCCAGCGGTCAATCGTTCGAGACGTTCCTGCGGACGCGCATCTTCACGCCGCTCGCCCTGCGCGACACCGGTTTCGAAGTGCCGCCGGAGCAACGTGGCCGCATCATGGCGCTGACCACGCGCGATGCCGCAGGCCAGCGCGTCCTGGCCGACACGCCGTCCGCACACGAACCCGGCGTCCGCCTGCGCCCCTACACGAGCGGTGCCGGTGGCCTCTATTCCACCGCCGCCGACTACCTACGCTTCGCGCGGATGCTGGCCGAAGGCGGCACGCTCGAGGGCGTGCGCCTGCTACGCGAAGACACCGTGGCGATGATGATGTCCGACCAGCTCGCGGGCTTCGATCCGCCGGTACCTGCCCCCGAGCCGGGCGAAGGCTTCGGCCTGGGCGGGTATGTCGTCACCGATCCGGCGATCAGTGCGCGTCCCGGATCGCGTGGGCAGTTCGGCTGGTCCGGCGCCGCTTCCACGTACTTCACCATCGACCGCGAGCGCGGGCTGGTGATCCTGCTGCTGTCGCAGCACCTGCCCACCGACGGGGCGCCTCCGTTGCCCAAGCTGGCCACGCCGTTCTATCGCGCGGTCTATTCGGCGGTGTCGCCATGAGTCGCGGTCATGGCGGCGGCGTGCTGGTGGCGGGATCGGCCAATCTCGATTTCGTCGTGCGTGCGGCGCATGTGCCGGCGCCGGGCGAGACCGTATTGGGTCGTGAGTTCGCGACGTTTCCGGGCGGCAAGGGCGCCAACCAGGCCGTCGCCAGTGCGCGTGCCGGCGGTGTGCCGACCCGCATGCTGCTCGCGCTCGGTGACGATCCGTACGCCGTGGTGCTCGAAGCCGCCCTTGCCGACGCCGACGTGTCCACGCACATCGTGCGCGTGCCGGATACCGCCAGCGGCACCGCCTTCATCTGCCTGTCCGACGACGCGGAGAACGCGATCACCGTCGCGCCGGGCGCCAACGCGGGATTGAGGCCGCACCATCTTCCCTCGCTGCGCGGCATCAGCCATCTGCTCCTGCAGCTGGAAACACCGCTGGACAGCGTGGCCAGCTACGCCCGGCTTGCCCGCGAGGCCGGCGTTCGGGTGGTGTTGAATGCCGCACCCGCCACCCCGTTGCCCGCGGGCCTGCTCGACAGCGTCGACGTACTGGTCGTCAACGAAGGCGAACTGGCCACGTTGGCCGGCGAAGGTTCCGTAGCCGCGCAGGCGGCGCGCCTGCCGGTGCCCTGCGTGATCGTGACGCTTGGCGCGCGCGGTTGCTTCGCACGGCGGGGTGGTGAAATCTTCCTGCAGCCCGCGTTCCTGATCGACGCCGTGGATACGACCGCGGCCGGCGATACGTTCTGCGGCGCATTGGCCGCCCGCCTGGCCGAGCATGCCGGGCTGGCGGACGCGCTACGCTTCGCCAGCGCGGCCTCCGCGCTCGCCTGCACCCGRCTGGGCGCGCAGACCAGCATCCCGGCGCGCCCGGAAGTCGAAGCCTGGTTCGCCGGGCATGTCGACGCACCCTCGCAGCAGGCCGCCCTGGCGGCTTACTGCGGCCTTCCCCGCGACTGATCCATCGTCCCGATCCAAGATCTCCCCATGAGCACGCCCACGTCCCCCGATTCCCATGATGCCGCTGGTCACGACGACACGTACGTGGTGAAGACCGAATACAAGTTTTCCCACGTCACCACGCAGCGCTACCTGCCCACGCCGGGCAAGGCGCCGGGCTGGCCGTTCGCCGACATCGGCCAGTGGAAGATCGATGCCAATGCCTCGGCCGACGATTGGGTCGCCGAACTGAAGGACTGGCGGCGCGAGCACCTCACCCGCATCGGCTACGACGACGCCAACTACCGCCGGCCGGAACTGCAGTGGGCCCAGCGCAACTTCGTGCATGCGCAAGTGATGGTCGAGGACCGCTACCTCTACGACCCCGTCGCCGGCCGCTACACCGTCGACCGCTACCTCGATGATCTGGAAGCGCGCTTCGGCGGGCTCGACAGCGTGCTGTTGTGGTGCGTGTATCCCAACATCGGCGTGGACGACCGCAACCAGTTCGACCTGGCACGCAGCCTGCCGGGCGGGCTGGAGGCGCTGCGCGGCGCGATCGACGATTTCCACCGCCGCGGCGTGCGCGTGTTCCTCACCACCATGCCGTGGGACAACGGTACCCGCGACGAAGGCGCGCCGGACTGGCAGGCCATCGCGCAGATCGTCAAGGCGGTGGGAGCCGACGGCATCAACGGCGACACCTACAACGGCGTGCCGCGCGCGTTCTTCGACGCCTGCGATGCGCTGGGCCATCCGGTGGTCGTGCAGCCGGAATCCACGATCAGCGCCGAAGAACACCTGATCTGGAACGTGCAGAGCTGGGGCAAGAAGGCGCCGAACGAGGTCGTGCCGCCGGTGGCGAAGTTCAAGTGGCTGGAACCGCGCCACATGATCAACTACGAGAACCGCTGGGGCCGCGACCGCAACCACGACCTGCAGTACATCTTCTTCAATGGCGTGGGCTACAACGCCTGGGAGAACGTGTGGGGGCTGTGGAACCAACTGACCCCGCGCGACGCCGCTTCACTGCGCCGCATCGCCACGATCTACCGCCGCTTCGCGCCGTTGCTGGTCAGCCTGGACTGGCGCCCGTACGAACGCACGCTGCAGGCCGGCATCTTCGCCAGCCGCTTCCCGGGCGAGGGCCGCACGTTGTGGACGCTGGTCAACCGCCACGAGTACGCGATCGCCGGTGAGCAGCTCGCCGTGCCGCATGTCGACGGCACGCGCTATGTCGACCTGTGGAACGGCACGGCACTGCAGCCGCGCATCATCGACGGCCACGCGATCCTGGAGACGACGCTGGAAGGCCGTGGCTTTGGCGCGCTGCTGGCGTTGCGCGCGGGCGTGGAGGAAGAAGGCCTGGATGCCTTCCTGGCGCAGATGGCGGAGCACGCGGCGACGCCGCTGGCATCTCTGTCCGCACGATGGACCGCACTGCCGCAGGCCTTGCAGCCGGTCGCCGCGACCCCGCCACAGGCCACGGCACCGGACGGYATGGTGACGATTCCTGGCGGCGAGTTCCTGTTCGCCGTGCAGGGCATCGAGATCGAAGGGCAGGTGTGGGAAGGCGTGGACGTGCAGTTCCCGTGGGAACCGACCGCGCGCCGCCACCATCGCCAGCGCATGCAGGTCGCGGCGTTCCACATCGATCGCCACCTGGTGACGAACGAACAGTTCAAGGCCTTCGTCGATGCCACCGGCTATGCGCCACGCGATGCGCTGAATTTCCTCCGCGACTGGCGCGATGGCGTACCGCAGGCGGGCTGGGAGAACAAGCCGGTCACCTGGGTGTCGCTGGAAGATGCGCGTGCCTATGCCGCCTGGGCGGGCAAGCGCCTGCCACACGGCTGGGAATGGCAGTACGCCGCACAGGGAACGGACGGTCGCCTGTATCCGTGGGGCGATGCCTGGCGAGACGATGCCGCGCCACCGGTGTTCCGCGGCCGCGTGCTGCCGCCACCGGCCGATGTCGGTGCGTTTCCCGCCGGCGCCAGTCCGTTCGGCGTGATGGACCTGGTGGGCCATGTCTGGCAGTGGACGGATGAATTCCACGACGAGCACACGCGCGCAGCCATCGTGCGCGGCGGCAGCGACTACGAGCCGCGCACCTCACACTGGTACTTCCCCCAGGCCAAGCGACTGGACCAGCACGGCAAGCTGCTGTTGATGGCGCCGGGCAAGGACCGATCCGGCCGCATCGGTTTCCGTTGCGTGGTGGATGCCGCATGACGACGACGGCCTCCACTGCGTCGTCGGTCGTGCTTGGCGGCGTCCTCGGCGCAGCCCTCGAGGCCAACCTGCGTGGCCGCCTCTCGCACTTCATCACCGCGCCGGACAGTCCTGCGATCGCGCTGTTCTCGCCCGAGCACCGCGCGCGCAACACCGAGGGCGACTGGTACGGCGAGCATGCCGGCAAATGGCTGTCGGCCGCCGCCCGTGCCTACGGGCGCAGCGGCGATGCGACGCTGGGCGCGCACCTGCGCGCGGTCGCCGACTACCTGCTCTCCGTGCAGGAAGCCGACGGCTACCTGGGTACCTACGCGGAAGAGCGCCGCTTCATCCATCCGCAGCCGCCGAAGCCGCCCAGCTGGGACGGCGCGCCCGCGCTGCGCACCTGGGACATCTGGGTGCACGCCTACCTGATCCTCGGCCTGGTCGAGACGGCGCGCGCCCTGCAGGACCCGCGCTATACGCAAGCCGCCGCGCGCATCGCCGACCTGTGCGCGCAGGCGCTGGCGTCCGGCATCGACATCACCACGCTGGGCAACCACCACGGCATGTCGGCCACGGTGCTGATGGATGCCGCGCTGGAGTTGCATGCCGAAACCGCGGAGCCGCGCTTCCTCGCGCTCGCCCAGCGCGTGCTGGAGCAGGCGAACTCGCATCCGGCGCTGCGCCTGCTGCCCGCGCTCGAGGCCGGTGCCGATGCGTCCGAGATCGCCACCGGCAAGGCCTACCAGCTGCTCTGGAACCTGGTCGCGCTGGTGAAGCTATGCCGCGCCACCGGTGACGCCGCCCTGCGCGACACGCTGGAGCGCATCTGGCAGAACGTCCGCGAGCACCACCTGACCCTGGGCGGCGGGCCATGGGGCGGCGTCGCCCATCGCTCGCGGGAAGTGTTCAATGCACGCGGCAGCTTCAGCCCGAACGCCTACGTGGAAACCTGCTCGCTGCTGTCGTGGATCCAGTTCAACCGCGAGCTGCTGCAGCTCACCGGTGAGGCGCGTTTCGCCGAAGAGATCGAGCGCACCGCGTACAACGACCTGCTCGGCGCGCAGGCGCCGGATGGCGAGGACTGGTGTTACTACTCGTTCCCGAACGGGCGGCGCGTGCACACCACCTACTGGCGCTGCTGCAAGTCCAGCGGCGCGATGGCGGTGGAGGAACTGCCGTCACTGGCGTATGCCGTGGACGGCGACACCGTCCGCGTGCAGCTTTACGGGCCCGGCGAAGCGCGCCTGGCCCATCCGCAGGCCGGGACGGTGGTGCTGCGCCAGCACACCGGGTATCCGTTCGACGGCGACGTGTCGCTGGACGTGCAGCCCCAGCGCGACGCGACGTTCGACCTGCAGCTGCGCATTCCATCCTGGGCCGAGGGCGCCACGGTGTCGGTCAATGGCGAGCCCGTGGAGGCCGCGGTCGTGCCCGGTGCTTTCCTCGTCCTGCGCCGCCTGTGGCGTTCCGACGACCACGTGCAACTGGCGTTCCCGCTGCGGCCGACGCTGCACCGGCAGGTGCTGCGCAACGTGCAGGAATCCCGCGCGCCGGACGGCTCGGCGGTCCACCAGCAGGTGCTGGACYTKCATTACGTCGGGCTCACGCGCGGCCCGCTGGCCTACGCCACCGACCTGATCGACGGTTTCAAGACCGAAGAGACCGTCCGTCTGCCCGACGGACCGCAGGACGACTGGCTGCAGGTGCTGCCGGTGACCGACGCCGAGGAGGGCGCGGCCATTTCGCTGCAGCCCGCGAGCCGGCCGCCGCTGCTGTTCTGGCCGTACTACCGCGCCGGTGGGCGACACGACGGCGCCTGGCGCCTGACCTGGCTGGCGCTGCCGCCGCCATGACCGTCCGCGCGCTCGCAAGAATTTGTGGCAGCAGAAACTACGGCCGCTGGCTGTATCGCGCCCGCGCCGTGGCACAGACTGGCCATCGCCGTTGCGGCGGCGGCTGAAGGAGCCCTCTTCCATGGACAATCCGTCTCCCTTCCGTTCGCGCCTGCGCACGGGCCCCGCCGGTCCGCTGAGCGGAGTGAAGGTGCTTGACCTCAGCGCCTACATCGCCGGCCCGTACGGCTGCAYGCTGCTGGCCGACCWGGGCGCCGACGTGATCAAGGTCGAGCCGCCCGATGGCGACAACCTGCGCCAGTACCCGTCCACCCTGGAGCGCGAGAGCCGCGCCTTCCTCGGCGTGAACCGCAGCAAGCAGGGCATCGCGCTCGATCTCAAGCAGCCGGCCGACCACGCCGCGTTGCTGCGCCTGGTACGCGAGGCCGACGTGCTGGTGCACAACTTCMGKCCCASCGTGCCGMMGCGGCTGGGCATCGATTTCGACAGCCTGACGGTGATCAACCCGCGGCTGATCTACTGCGCGGTGACCGGCTACGGCGAAACCGGGCCGATGAAGGACAAGGCCGGCTACGACCAGGTGCTGCAGACGATGACCGGCATGTGCACGTTGCAGGGCAAGCGCGGCGRKSCGCCSGARATCATCTAYGGCTCGGTGGTGGACTAYTACGCGGCSGCGCTGCTCGCCGCCGGCGTGTCGTCGGCGCTGTACGAACGCGAACGCAGCGGGCGCGGGCAGTTCGTCGGCGTGTCGTTGTTGCGCAGTGCGCTGACCATGCAGTCGGCCCGGATGATCTGGGCCGAAGGCGAAGCGCTCGACATCGGCCGCGACATGCGCTCCGGCGGCGTCACCGGCATCCATCCGGCGCGCGAAGGCTATCTCTATCTCTCCGCCAACACGCCGCGCTTCTGGAAGGCGCTGTGCCGGCTGACCGGCCTGGACGCCTTGGCCGACGATCCGCGCTACGACAGCGTGCGCAAGCGCGCCGCGCAGGCCGCGGAGATCGTCCCGCAGCTGCACGACGCGCTGCAGGCGCGCACCGCGACGGAGTGGGAAGCGCACTTCGGCGACGAAGTGCCCTGTGCTGCGGCGCGACGCGTCGAAGACATGTTCGAGCATCCGCAGGTACTGGCCGAAGACATGGTGGCCGAGATCGCGCATCCGGTCGTCGGCAGCTACCGCGGCGTCACCCGGCCCATCGCGTTCGGGCGTACGCCGGGTCCGGCACCGTTCGCCGCGCCGGTGTTCGACCAGGATGCGGAGCACGTGCTCGGCACATCATCGCCGCAGGCACGCAACGCCGGCTAAGGCAGGGCGCGCGGCTTTACGCCGAATTTACGGCAGTGCGCGGGAAGCGCATGGCGGCTTTACGCGGGGCAGGACCAGACTTTCGCGGTCGGCGGAACGTCTTCCGCCTGGATCGCATTCATGTCCTTCATCTCCTCCGCTTCGCGCCGGCGCATGCCTGCGTTCGTCGTTTCTTCCGTCGCCGCTGGCCTGCTGCTGGCCATGGCGTCCACCGCGCAGGCCGCGACCTTCAACGGCTCCGGTGCGCTCACCACCGATTACGTCTGGCGCGGCACCACCCAGACGCAGGGCGACCCGGCCGTGCAGGCCGGCTTCAAGGCTACGGCTGACAGCGGCCTGTATGGCGCGGTGTGGGGCTCGAACATCGAGTTCGCACCGGAAACAAAGGCCAGCAGTGAAATCGACGTCACCCTCGGCTGGGGCGGCACCCTGTCCGACGACTGGGCGCTCGATGTCAACCTGACCCACTACCGCTATCCGTCCACCACCGTCGACCTCAACTGGACCGAGGCCATCGGTACGCTGACCTGGAAGCAGAACTACTGGGCGCAGCTGGGCTACTCCCCCGAAGCGCTCGCGACGGATGAAGCCGGCACCTACGCACAGCTCGGCGCCAGGTTCCCCCTGAGCGAACAGGTGCGCCTGGAAGCCGCCGCCGGCTATTACTGGCTGGACGACGCCTACGACGACAGCTACGCGCATGCGCAGCTGGGTGCGGTGTGGGCGTTCAAGGCGCCGTTCGAACTGCGCGTCACCGCGCACGCCACCGACAACAGCGCGAAGACGCTGTTCCCCGGCCTGGCCGGTTCGCGCGTGGAAGCGGCGCTGCAGGCCGCGTTCTGAGCATCGCCATGGCCACCGACTTCCTCCACCTGTCGTTGTCGCTCGTCGGCATCCTCGCCGGCGCCGGTCTGATGTTCCTGTTGATCACGCGGCGCGAACGCGCGCCGATGGATGACTCCCATGACTGAATTC
>NZ_JBGFFG010000012.1:0-19626 GCF_056175765.1 Pseudoxanthomonas sp. LjRoot204_2
AATCCAATTGCGCGTCCTCGCGAAGCAGGGCCGCGATCGCAGGCTGGTCGCCGCGGCGCGCGGCGTCCATGAAGCGCTCCAGCAGGCGTCGGTGGTTCTCCGGCGGCACTTCGAAGCGCGGACGGCCGGCCTGCACGCGTTCGCGCGCGCGATGGACCATCTGCCGGCAATTGGCTTCGCTCTGGCCGAGCAGGGGCGCGATCTGCGCGTAGTCGTAGTCGAAGGCTTCCTTCAGCAGGAAGGCGGCGCGCTCTTCCGGGCCCAGCCGTTCCAGCACGGCCAGGAAGGCTAGCGAGACCTGTTCCGAGACTTCGGCGGTGCGCTCCGGGCCGGGGGCCTCGTCGATGTCCGAGGGCGCGGGCAGCCACGGACCGGTGTAGTGCTCGCGCTGCACGCGCGCCGCGCGCAGGCGGTCGATGCCCAGCCGGGTGGCGGCGGTGACCAGCCAGGCCTCCGGGTCGCGGATGCCGGTCTTGTCGGTCTGCTGCCAGCGCAGCCAGGTGTCCTGGACGACATCCTCGGCGTCGCTGCGGCTGCCCAGCAGCCGGTAGGAGAGCCCGAAAAGACGGGAGCGGTGGGTTTCGAAGGTGTTTTCGGCGTTCATGCGACCAAAGACGGGGCAGGGCGACGTGGCGTGACAGCCGGGCACGGAGTCACTTTGGCCTAAAATGGGCGCTTCCGCCCGCTACCCCACCGGCAGCCCCCGGCTTCACGTCCCATGACCTCGATCAAGCAAGAAGACCTCATTCAGTCCATCGCCGACGGCCTGCAGTACATCAGCTACTACCACCCGGTCGACTACATCAAGAGCCTCGCGTCGGCCTATGACCGCGAGGAATCGCCTGCCGCGAAGGACGCCATCGCGCAGATCCTGATCAATTCGCGCATGTGCGCCGAAGGCCATCGGCCGATCTGCCAAGATACCGGCATCGTCACCGTGTTCCTCGAGATCGGCATGGACGTGCGCTGGGACGACGCCACGATGGGCGTGGAGGACATGGTCCACGAGGGCGTGCGCCGCGCCTACAACCACCCCGACAACAAGCTGCGCGCCAGCGTGCTGGCCGACCCGGCCGGCAAGCGCACCAACACGAAGGACAACACGCCGGGCGTGGTCAACGTCAAGGTCGTGCCGGGCAACACCGTCGACGTGATCGTCGCCGCGAAGGGCGGTGGTTCCGAAGCGAAGTCGAAGTTCGCGATGCTCAACCCGTCCGATTCCATCGTCGACTGGGTGCTGAAGACCGTGCCGACSATGGGCGCCGGCTGGTGCCCGCCGGGCATGCTSGGCATCGGCATCGGCGGCACCGCCGAGAAGGCGATGCTGCTGGCGAAGGAATCGCTGATGGAGCCGATCGACATCACCGACCTGCAGGCCCGCGGCGCGTCCAATCGCGCCGAGGAACTGCGCCTGGAGCTGTACGAGAAGGTCAACGCGCTCGGCATCGGCGCGCAGGGGCTGGGCGGCCTGACCACGGTGCTCGACATCAAGGTCAAGGATTACCCGACCCACGCGGCGAACCTGCCGGTGGCGATGATCCCGAACTGCGCCGCCACCCGCCATGCGCACTTCACCCTCGACGGTAGCGGCCCGGTGATGCTGGATCCGCCCTCGCTGGAAGACTGGCCGGAGCTGACCTACGACGCATCGAAGGGTCGTCGCGTGGACCTCGACACGCTGACCCGCGAAGACGTCGCCAACTGGAAGCCGGGCGAAGTCCTGCTGCTCAACGGCAAGTTGCTGACCGGGCGCGATGCCGCGCACAAGCGGATGGTCGACATGCTCAACAAGGGCGAGGCGCTGCCGGTCGATCTGAAGGGCCGCTTCATCTACTACGTGGGGCCGGTCGATCCCGTGCGCGATGAAGTCGTCGGCCCGGCGGGCCCGACCACCGCCACCCGCATGGACAAGTTCACCGAACAGGTGCTGGCGCAGACCGGCCTGCTGGGCATGGTCGGCAAGGCCGAGCGCGGCCCGGCGGCGATCGAGGCCATCAAGAAGCACCAGTCGGCCTACCTGATGGCGGTCGGCGGCGCGGCGTACCTCGTCTCCAAGGCGATCAAGGCGGCGAAGGTCGTCGGTTTCGCCGACCTGGGCATGGAAGCGATCTACGAGTTCACCGTGCAGGACATGCCCGTGACCGTCGCGGTCGACTCGCAAGGCACCTCGGTGCACCAGACCGGCCCGAAGGAGTGGCAGGCGCGGATCGGGAAGATTCCGGTGGTGGTGGCCTGACGCTGTTCCCTTCTCCCTGCGGGAGAAGGTGCCGAAGGCGGATGAGGGGCGARCGRAGACCGATTCCGACGGTCCAGGCCTGCCCCCCGCGCTCGACGCATCACGGCGAACTTCCAACGCCGCGGCGCCGGCGCCCCTCACCCGCCCTCCGGGCACCCTCTCCCCGTTGTCACGGGGCGAGGGGAAGCACGCCGTCCCGCCTCGCGCGGAAAACCTGCCCGTCACCCATTCCGTTTACCCTTGCCGCCTCGCTCGCCCGGTCCGATCACGATGACGCCTCCCCGCTCGCTGCTCACGCTCGCCCTGCTCGCCTCGCTGTCGCTGCCCGCCTGCGCCGCCACGCCGAAGGAGCGCATCGTGCCGATCGGCGACGTGCAGGGCGATGGCGCGCGCAGCCCGCTGGACGGGCAGACCGTCGCCGTCGAAGGCGTCGTCACCGCGGCCTTCGCCAACCTGGGCGGCGTGTTCGTGCAGGACGCCGGCGACGGCAAGGCGACGACGTCCGACGCGCTGTTCGTCGCCTTCGAGGACGGCACGCCCGCCCCGCTTCTCACCGCGGGCGACCGCATCCGCGTGCGCGGCATCGTCGGCGAGCGCAAGGCCGGCGGCGACGACACGCTGACGGTGCTGCATGCCCCCGTGATCCAGTCGCGCGGCACCGGCCGCATCGCACCCACCGTGCTGACCGCCCAGCCCGCCGACTGGGAACGCTACGAAGGCATGCTCGTCCGCATCGACGCCCCGCTCACGTTGAGCGGTACCGACGCGCTGGGCCGTTTCGGCGAACTCACCACGAGCTTCGACGGCCGCCTGTGGCAGCCCAGCGAAGTCGCCGTGCCCGGCAGCGCCGACGCCAAGCGATTGGCCGCCGACAACGCGCGCCGCACCCTGGTGCTGGACGACGGCAGCACCCAACGCGATCCCGCCACCGTCTGGTACGTGAAGAAAAACCAGCCGCTGCGCACCGGCACCGTGCTGACCGGCGCGCAGGGCATCGTCGATGCGCGCCACGGGGGATGGCGCCTGCAGCTCACCGTGGCACCGACGATCGCCGCACCGGAACGCCCGGCCGCGCCGCAGGTCGCCGGCAACGTGCGCATCGCCGCGTTCAACCTGGAAAACCTGTTCAACGGCGACGGCAAGGGCGGCGGCTTCCCCACCGAACGCGGCGCCAAGACCGCGGCGCAGTACCAGGCGCAGGTGCAGAAGCTGGTCGGCACCATCCGCGGGCTCGATCCCGACATCGCCGCGCTGATGGAACTGGAGAACGACGGCTACGGCGCCGACTCCAGCCTCGCCCAGCTCGTCGCCGCGTTGAACGCCGACGGCGGCACGTGGCGCTTCATCGATGCGAAGCAGGGCCCCGGCCCGGACACGATCCGCGTGGGCATCATCTACCGCAGCGACAAGGTGACGCCCACCGGCAAGCCCGCCACGCTGCAGGCCGGCCCGTTCGGCGAACGCAGCCGCAGCCCGCTGGCGCAGGCCTTCGTGCGCGGCACCGGCAAACCCTTCGTCGTGGTCGCCAACCACCTGAAGTCCAAGGGCTGCTCCGAAGCCACCGGCCTGGACGCCGACCAGAAGGAGGGCGCGGGGTGCTGGAATGCGCTGCGCCTGGATTCGGCACAGCGTCTCGACGCGTGGCTGAAGACCGATCCCACCCGCACCCGCAGCGACCGCGTCGTCATGCTCGGCGACTTCAACGCCTACGCGAWGGAAGCGCCGGTGCGCTGGCTGCGCGACGACGCCGGCTGGGTGGATGCGTTCAAGCAGGCCGGCATCGAACAGCCCTACAGCTACGTCTACAGCGGCCTCAGCGGCCGCCTCGACCACGCCCTGCTCAGCCCGTCACTGGCGAAGCAACTGCGCGGTGCCGCCGAGTGGCACATCAACGCCGACGAGCAGGACGCGCAAGGCTACGCCGACGGCGACCCCACCGTGCCCTACCGCAGCTCCGACCACGACCCGCTGCTGCTGGGCTTCGATCTGTAGGCGACCTCGCCTGTGGAGCGACGTCCGTCGCGATGACACCTTCGCAGTAGATCATCGCGACCGACTTCGTTCCCACGGAACAGTGCACGTCACCCGTCCATCTTCTCGACCAGCGCCTGCAGTTTCAGCACGGTGGCCCAGTTGCGCGTGGTGGCGGCCTTGCCGGCCTTGCCCACCAGCGCCTCGCCGGCCTTGCTCTCGAGGATGCCGCGCGCGCAATGCAGGTAGGCGGCTTCGCTGCCGAGCAGGAATTGTTCCGGCGGCACCACGTGCGGTGCGATGGCGGACAGCGCCGGCAGTGCATCGGCTTCCTGCACGAAGGCGACCAGCAGGCGCGAGGGGTCGGCGGCCGCATCGGCCAGCGCGTTGTCGTCGATGATCGTGGCCAGGTCCTTCGCCGACTTCACGATGACGGGCACGTCGATCTTGAGCTGCGCGGCGATGGCGCCGGAGATCTCCGTCGCGATCTTCGCCGGCGTCTTCTTGCCGGAACGGAACACCACGTTGCCGCTGTTGAGCAGCGTGGCGACGTCGGCATGGCCCAGCCCTTCCAGCAGCGCGCGCAGGTCCGCCATCGCGATGCGTTTGGCCTTGCCGACGTTGATGCCGCGGAGTAGGGCGATGTAGGTGGTCATGTCAGAGCTTGCGTCATTGATGTTTGACGATGCCGAAGCGGTCAGGTGTCATCGTGGGGTTCGTCGCGGGAGCCGCCAAGCAACCACAACACGACGCCAACGAGTCCCACCGCAATCGGCCAAGCCACATGCAGATCGGCATGACGGAGCAGCTGCGACAAGATCAACGAGGCGATGACAGCAAGTCCACCGATGATGCTCAATGGACCGAGTGAGGTATTGCCCACCCGGTAGAACCTCCCATCGTCGCGATTCATCCAGGCCCGGAGTTTCGACCACCGTCCCATGCGCACTTCACTCCTGCGCGGACCCGACCGGCGCAAAGCGACGCACCGGCTGTCCGTCCACGATAACGTTCTCGCAGAACATCGCATACGGCCGCACCCACAGGCCACCTTCGCCGTACAGCGCGCGATACACCACCACCGGCTCCAGCGTCTCGCTGTGCCGCGCCACGGCGACCACGTCGTAGTCGTTGCCTTTGTAGTGACGGTAAAGGCCGGGGGTGAGTTCGGGGAGGGCGGGAAGCGTGGCCATGCGCGTGCCTCTTGGATGAGTAGGGTGGGCCTTGGCCCACCGTTGCGGACATTGTCCACGATCAGGCAATACACGCGCCGGGATACGTTGGATCCACAAAGACTACGTGTGGTGGGCCGAGGCCCACCCTACGAGCTACGGCTGTGTCTCGGTGGCTTGCACAGCACGCGAACGTCCAAGAAATTCCGACTCGATCGCGCTCCGCACATCCTCAACCGATCCTGGCCAAGGCAGTCTCGCCAATGCCTTGTGCTCCGTGCGCTCCCAACGCGGGAACATGGGTAACGTACGACACGCCCATGCCAGCAGCTTTGGTAGCGCGGGGTAGCGCGTGCTAAGACGCGACACTTCGATCCAGCCATCCGGATATCCCTGGATATCGATCGCGTGCCGCACACCACCCTCCCACCACGAGAGCCGCCAGTTGCCTGCGTCGTAATGCGTGTCGTAGGAGATCGTAAGCCCATGTTCCCGGGCCATGGTTTCCACGAGTTGGCGAACGACAGGATCGGCCTCCATGGTGCTCCTTGAACTTGATGGGTTCGGCGGATTGGGTTGAGTAGGAGCAGATGATGGGTAGACCGGCTCCGCCACTGAAAACTGCTTCGCTCCACCCATCCTACGCGTTGCGGGAACTGCTAAACGCAAGCAACAGGTCGCGGAGCACGGTCACTTGGATGGCGCATTGCTCCGATGTTCGGAAGTCTCCTATCGCATGGATCTGTACTGGACTCAGAAACATGGTCTTCAGCGCCGACCATTGGATCTGCTGAATGATTGGCCGGCATGTAGGCGAACAAAGGGCGGCTGCGATCTTGGGGGCCTGGGCATGATTGGCTACGTACACCGGTACGCCGAGCTCTCTTGAAGCTCCTTCCAGTCGGAGACTCATTCCCGGTCTAAGCGTTTTCAACGAGGCTCCGAAGCAACCTTCGTTCCCAAACGTCCCTCTCCAGTTTCCGGCGACGACATACGACGCATCCGATACGCCAACACCAAGCCAGAAAGCATCTGTATTAAGTCGAACCTTGTAAGGGCAAGTCGGCTCGCCGACAACGTTGCGTTGTTGCGAGGATGAACGCGCGCCGAGCAACGTTGCCAGCTCCGACGCGTTTTTTCGTGCCAGAGAACGATCCACGACGTCGGCCACGGCATACAGCATTCTTGCTCACCTGTACGAATTCACGTGTTGGAAGTGCTGCCTTCGTCTCTACCCGTAGACAGTGCGATAGGTTGGGCTGAGCTAGCGAAACCCAACAGATGGATGTTTCGTCGCTGCGATCTTGGGGTTCACTCCGTTCACCCCTACCTATGAAAACACGCCCGCGATCCCTCAATACCCCGCCGCCTGCCCATCCTTGCGGCTTTCGCTGGCGCCGTAGTACACGCCGGTCTCCGGGTCGCGCCTGATGGCCTGGTAGCCGCCGTAGGGGCCGAGGGCCCATTCGACGTGGTGGCCCTTGTCCATCAGCGCGCGCACGGTTTCGTAGGGGAAGCCGGATTCCAGCTGCACCACGCCGCCATCGCGCATCGCGGTGGCGCTGCCGACCGGTTCGGTGGAACCGTCGTGCTGGATGCGCGGCGCGTCACCGGCTTCCTGCAGGGTCATGCCGAAGTCGACCAGGTTCATCACGATCTGCGCGTGGCCCTGCGGCTGCATGGCGCCGCCCATCACGCCGAAGCTGACCCAAGGCCGCCCGTCCTTCGTGATGAAGGCCGGGATGATCGTCTGGAACGGACGCTTGCCCGGCGCGTAGCAGTTGGGATGCGGCGTGGCGCCGTCGCAATCGCGCAGCACGAACATCTCGCCGCGGTCCTGCAGGATGAAGCCCAGGCCGGTCGGCGCCATGCCGCTGCCCATGCCGCGGTAGTTGGACTGGATCAGCGAGACCATCATCCCGTCCTTGTCGGCGACGGTCAGGTAGATGGTGTCGCCTTCTTCCAGTTCCTTCGGCGTGCCGGGCTGCACTTCGCGCAGCACCTTGTCGGGCGAAATGAGTTTCGCGCGTTCGCGCGCGTACGGCTTGGAGATCAGGCGCGCGACCGGCGCGGGCTGGAAAGCGGGATCGGCATACCAGCGCGCGCGATCGGCGAAGGCCAGCTTTTTTGCTTCGACGAACAGGTGCACATGCTCGGGACTGCCGAAGGGAATCCTGCTGAAGTCGTAACCCTCCAGCACGTTGAGCATCTGCAGGGCGGCGATGCCCTGCCCGTTCGGCGGCAGTTCCCACACGTCGTAGCCGCGGTAATTGGTGCTGACCGGTTCGACCCATTCGCCGTGGTGGGCGGCCATGTCCTCGTACGACAGGAAGCCGCCGTTGGCCTTGAAGTACGTGTCGATGGTGCGCGCGATGTCGCCCTTGTAGAACGCGTCGCGGCCGCCGTCAGCGATCTTCTGCAGCGTGTCGGCCAGGCGCGGGTTCTTCCACAGCTCGCCGGTGCGCGGCGCGCGGCCGCCRATCGTGAACTGCTCGCTGAAGCCGGGGAACTTCGACAGCCGCGGCACCGAGCGCTCCCAGTAGTAGGCGATCGTCTGGTGGACCGGGTGGCCGTCGCGCGCATAGCGGATGGTCGGCGCCAGCACGTCGCGCATCGGCAGCTTGCCGAAGCGGTCGTGCAGCGCGAACCAGCCATCCACCGCACCCGGCACGCTGACCGGCAGCGGTCCGTGCGCGGGGATGTCGGTGATGCCCTGTTGCCTGAAGTAGTCGAGCGTCAGCGATTTCGGCGAACGGCCCGAGCCGTTGTAGCCGTGCAGCTTCTTCGTCTTCGGGTCCCAGACGATGGCGAACAGGTCGCCGCCGATGCCGTTGCCGGTGGGCTCCATCAGGCCGAGCGCCGCGTTGGCGGCGATGGCCGCATCGATCGCGGTGCCGCCCTGCTTCATCACGTCCAGCGCGATCTGCGTGGCCAGCGGATGCGAGGTGGCCGCCATCGCGTGCGGCGCGATCACGTCGGAACGGGTGGCGAACGCGCGCCCGGCGATGCGGTCGGCGGCGGATGCGGCGGGAACACCGGCGGCGGCACTCAACGCCGTCGCAATGCAGAACGAAGCAAGGATGCGCATCAGGGGAGGAGGATGGTGCGCGGTGCGCACCTTCACCCGCCGATCTTACGCGCTGGACTACGGCCAGACCGGCGGATTCGCCTGCCAGGCGCCGAGCACTTCCGCCAGGGTGTCGCGGTCTTCCTGTCGCCAGTCGGGCAACTGCGTCGCGAAGTTGCGCGCATCGACCCACACGCTGGGCTCGGTGCGCACGGCGGCGCCGAACCATGCGACGGCCTCCTGCTTGCGGTCGAGCCGCCACAGGACCAGCGCCAGCGTCGGGGGCGCCCAGGAAGGCGAGCCGTAGGCCGTGACGATCTCGGACCACTGCACCAACGCCGGTTCGAACTGGCCCGCCCGGTACAGGTCCCACGCATAGTTCCAGCGGACGGCCCGGCCTACCGTGCCCTTGGCCTCGGTCGCGGCAACGGTCTGCTGATAGAGCTGTCCCGCCAGCTCTGTCCGCCCTTCACTGGCGGCGATGTGCGCGAGCTGCGCCGTCGCCTCGATATGGCGCCGCCCGCGTTCGCGCTCGCGGACCAGCGCCTGCACCTGCGCCTCGCCTTCGCCGGGGACCACGACGATCTGCCTGGCCGTCGACTTGTCTTCGTCGAAATAGAACTCCTTGGGCTTCGGCACGTTCTGCGCGTGCGCGGACAAGGCCATGGATGCCAGCACGGCGGCCAGCAGCAAGTATTTACCGGATTTCACGTACGTTCCCCTGACACTTGATGTTTCCCCGAACCCCATCGTAACCGCTGCAACGCACAACGACGAAGTGACCCGCGTCACAGAAAAGGCCGCTGTTACAATGCGCGCCTTCACGCCCGAGGGGATTTCGGGCCCCGCCAGCCGCTTTCACGGGCCCGCCATGACCAGCACCGCCGAACTGACTTCGCCCTCGTCCGCCAACCTGCCGCAGCTCGGGGCGATCGACAGCGACTACACGCTGGAACACAAGTACACGCGCACCGACGGGCGCATCTACCTGAGCGGCGTGCAGGCACTGGTCAGGCTGCCGCTGATGCAGCGGCTGCGCGACCAGGCCGCGGGCCTCAACACCGCCGGCTTCATCAGCGGCTACCGCGGCTCGCCGCTGGGCGGCTTCGACCTGGAGCTGTGGCGCGCGCGCAAGCACCTCGAATCCGCGGGCGTGAAATTCACCCCGGGCCTGAACGAGGACCTCGGCGCCACGATGGTGTGGGGCACGCAGCAGACCAACCTGTTCCCGGGCGCCAAGGTCGATGGCGTGTATGCCATGTGGTACGGCAAGGGCCCCGGCGTGGACCGCTGCGGCGACGTGTTCAAGCACGGCAATGCCGCGGGCACCTCGAAGTTCGGCGGCGTGCTGGCGCTGGCCGCGGATGACCACAACTGCCGCAGCTCGACGCTGCCGCACGGCTCGGAAGACGAGTTCGTCAGCGCGATGATGCCGGTGCTGAACCCGGCCGGCGTGCAGGACATCCTGGACCTGGGCCTGGTGGGCTGGGCGATGAGCCGCTACACGGGCCGCTGGATCGGCTTCAAGACGATCGCCGAGACGGTGGAATCGTCGGCCTCGGTGCAGGTGGACCCGTTCGCGCGCGAGATCCTGCTGCCGGAAGACTTCGCCATGCCCGCTGGCGGCCTCAACATCCGCTGGCCGAATCCGCCGCTGGACCAGGAGATGCGCCTGCACAAGTACGCGGTCGCCGCGGCGCAGGCCTTCGCACGCGCCAACAAGGTGGACCGCATCGTGCTGGACTCGCCGCGCGCGCGCCTCGGCATCGTCACCACCGGCAAGAGCTACCTGGACGTGCTGCAGGCGCTGGAATACCTGGGCCTGGACGAACAGGCCTGCGCCGACATCGGCATCCGCGTCTACAAGGTGGGCATGACCTGGCCGCTGGAGCCGGTGGGTATCACCGAGTTCGCGAAGGGGCTGGAAGACATCGTCGTGGTGGAGGAGAAGCGCGCCTTCATCGAGCGGCAGATGAAGGAATACTTCTACAACTGGCCGGCCAGCGCCGGTACGCGTCCGTCCATCGTCGGCAAGTACGACGAAGGCGGCGAATGGATCCTGCCGTCCACCGGCGAGCTGACCCCGGCCACCATCGCCGGCGTGATCGGCAAGCGCATCCAGCGCTTCTTCACGACGGAGTCCATCGAGCAGCGCCTGCGCTGGATGGAAGAGAAGGAAGCCGAGATGGCGCTGCCGCGCGCCAATTTCCCGCGCGTGCCGCACTACTGCTCGGGCTGCCCGCACAACACCTCGACGGTGGTGCCGGAAGGCTCGCGCGCGCTCGGCGGCATCGGCTGCCACTACATGGTCACGTGGATGGACCGCGACACCGACACCTTCACCCACATGGGCGGCGAAGGCGTGACGTGGTCCGGGCAGGCACCGTTCACCGAGACCGAGCACGTGTTCCAGAACCTCGGCGACGGCACGTTCTTCCACTCCGGTTCGCTGGCGGTGCGCCAGTCGGTCGCCACCGGGGTGAACATCACCTACAAGATCCTCTACAACGACGCGGTGGCGATGACCGGCGGCCAGCCGGTGGACGGCACGCTGTCGGTGCCGCAGATCGCGCACATGATGCGCGCCGAGGGCGTGGACACGATCGTCGTGGTCAGCGATGAAGTGGGCAAGTGGAGCAAGCGCGAGATCTTCCCGTCCGGCGTGGAGTTCTTCGACCGCAAGGACCTGGACGACGTGCAGCGCCGCCTGCGCGACGTGAAGGGCGTGTCCATCCTGATCTACGACCAAGTCTGCGCCACCGAGAAGCGCCGCCGCCGCAAGCGCGGCAAGCTGCCGGACCCGGCCAAGCGCACGATGGTCAACACGCTGGTCTGCGAAGGCTGTGGCGACTGCGGCGTGAAGAGCTTCT
Organism: Pseudoxanthomonas sp. LjRoot204_2; assembly: GCF_056175765.1. Lineage (NCBI taxonomy): Bacteria > Pseudomonadati > Pseudomonadota > Gammaproteobacteria > Lysobacterales > Lysobacteraceae > Pseudoxanthomonas > Pseudoxanthomonas sp. LjRoot204_2. The sequence continues at coordinate 11,317 of NZ_JBGFFG010000012.1, forward strand.
GCGTGTCGGTGCTGCCGAAGGAAACCGAGTTCGGCCGCAAGCGCGAGATCGACCAGTCGAACTGCAACAAGGACTTCCGCTGCGTCGACGGCTTCTGCCCCAGCTTCATCACCGTGCACGGCGGCACCCCGCGCAAGGGCAAGAAAGCCAATGCGGCCGACCTGCTCGCCGCGTTGCCGGCGCCGGCGTTCAAGTCGGACCTCGACCAGCCCTGGAACATCCTCATCACCGGCGTCGGCGGCACCGGCGTGGTGACCATCGGCGCGCTGCTCGGCATGGCCGGCCACCTGGAAGGCAAGGGCGCCAGCGTGCTCGACCAGACCGGCCTGGCGCAGAAGGGCGGCGCGGTGACCACGCACATCCGCATCGCGCGCACGCCGGAAGACATCCACGCCGTACGCATCGCCGCGGGCGAAGCCGACCTGGTGCTGGGCTGCGACATGGTGGTCGTCAACGACTACTGGGTGCTGTCGAAGGTGCGCGGCGAGCGCTCGCAGGTGGTGCTGAACACCTACGAAGCGATGCCGGGCACGTTCACCACGCATCCGGACATGCAGTTCCCGGCCGCCGACATCATCGCGGGCGTGAAGGTCGCCCTCGGCGGCCGCGAGCCGATGCTGGTGGATGCCACCCAGATCGCCACCGCGCTGATCGGCGACGCGATCGGCAGCAACCTCTTCATGCTGGGCTACGCCTGGCAGCAGGGCCTCGTGCCGATCTCGTTCGAGGCCATCATGCGCGCGGTGGAGCTCAACGGCGCCGCGATCGAGATGAACAAGACCGCATTCGCGTGGGGCCGCCTGGCCGTGGTGAATCCGCAGGCCGTGCAGGAAGCCGCCGGCCTGATCCGCAACACGCAGACCGAAAGCGAGCGCACGCCGGGGGCGCTGCAGATCCTTCCCCCGGGCGAATGGGAAAGCAGCGAATGGGGCGCCAACAGCGCACCCCGCAATCCGGGCAACGAAAGCGAACTGCGCGGTCTGCCGGAAGGCGGTACCGGCAGCGGCGACAACGTCGCATTCCTGCCGCTCGACGACCTGCGCCTGTCGCGCTCGCTGGACGAGCTGATCGCCCGGCGTTCGGCGTTCCTCACCGAGTACCAGGATGCCGCCTACGCGAACCGCTACGCCGATCTGGTGGCGAAGGTCCGCTCCGCCGAGAACATCAAGGCGCCGGGTTCGACCGCATTGACCGAGGCGGTGGCCCGCTATTTCTTCAAGCTGATGGCCTACAAGGACGAATACGAAGTCGCGCGCCTTTACACCAGCGGCGACTTCCAGCGACGCCTGCAACAACAGTTCGATGGCGACTACGAGGTGCACTTCCACCTGGCACCGCCGCTGTTCGCCAAGAAGGATGCGCACGGCCGCCTGATGAAGAAGGAGTACGGCCCCTGGATGTTCAAGGCATTCGGCCTACTGGCGAAGCTGCGCTTCCTGCGCGGCGGCACCTTCGACGTGTTCGGCTACACCGAAGAGCGCAAGGGCGAGCGGCAGCTGATCGCCGACTACGCGAGGACGGTGGACGAACTGCTTGGCGCTCTGGATGCCGACCGCCTGGGGCTGGCCGTGGAGATCGCCAGCATCCCGGAGCACATCCGTGGCTACGGTCACGTCAAGGAGAAGCACTTGCACGCGGCCAAGGCGCGCGAGGCGGAACTGCTGGGCCTGTGGCGCAACCCGAAGTCGCTGCATATCGTGCAGGCGGCGTAAGCACAGAACCCCGCTCCGGCGGGGTTTTCCTTGCGTTTCGTGCACCAGGCGCCCGAGACGCGTTACCTGCGGGAATTCGGCACCGATCCCGTTGGGCCTGCATCGAATCGACGCTTCCGATCCGAGGTCGCGACGCACGTCGCTCCTACGCGGAGCTCCGCCGTCGCCAGACCAGGCAGCGGTTGTTGGCCGGCATGGGGTTGTCCTCGACCAGCGACAGACGGATGCGACGCGCGAGTGCGTCGATGGCCTCGAAATCGCGGATGCCCGAGGCGGGATCGCGGTCCTTCAGCCATTGCTCGAACGCGCGGTTGCTGTCGCTGGTGAACTCGCCGCCATAGTTGAAAGGCCCGTAGACGATCAGCAGACCGTCTGTTTCCAGCACCTTGCCGACGCCAGTGAAGAAAGCCTCGACCTGCGGCCAGCCCATGATGTGCAGGCTGTTGGCGGTGAAGACCGCATCGAAGCCGGCGTCGGGCCACGGCCCGTCGACGTCGAGTTCGAAGGCAGGCGGCGTGTTCGGCAACGCCGCGTCGTCCAACCATGCCCCGATGCCGGCCAGGTTTTCCGCGCGATCACTGCTCTGCCATGCCAGCCAGGGCATCGCGGCGGCGAAATGCACCGCGTGCTGGCCGGTACCGCTGCCGATCTCGAGCACGCGACGGGTGTCTGCAAGGTGGCGCTGCAACACCGACAGGATCGGGTCCCGGTTGCGTTCGCAGGACGGCGCGTAAGGTTTGGTCATGCCACGTAGCGTGCGCCACGCGCACGAGCCGCCGTTGCCGGAAGCGTCCTGACGTCATGCGTATGGCGCACGCTACGCGGCCCGCACATAGAAGCGCTTCGCACCGCCCTCGCCCGCCCGCTCCTCGACGGTGAAGTGGCGCGGATGCGCCTTCATCAGGTCGCTGAGCTTCTTGTGGCCGTAAAGCCGCGTGTCGAAATCGGGGCGCACCTTGTTGAGATAGCTGCCCACGCTGCCCAGGAAGGCCCATCCCTGGTCATCGCTCGCGTCTTCGATCGCCTGGCGGATCAACTGCAGCGGCAGCGACTCGTGCTTGCGCTGCTCGACGACGGGTGCGGCCGCAGGTTCGGCCTGCGTCGCCGGCTTCCTGGTCGCCGGCCTGGCGGTCTTCTTCGCCAGCTTCTGTGGCGGTGGTGATGGCGGCGCGGGCGCTTCGCTGCGCAGCACCTCGACGTAGATGAACTTGTCGCAGGCCTGCACGAACGCATCCGGCGTCTTGCGCTCGCCGAAGCCGTATACCGTCAGGCCTTCCTCGCGCAGGCGCTGGGCCAGGCGGGTGAAGTCGCTGTCGCTCGAGACCAGGCACACGCCGTCGAAGCGCCGGGTGTACATCAGGTCCATCGCATCGATGATCAGCGAGCTGTCGGTGGCGTTCTTGCCACTGGTGTAGGCGAACTGCTGCACCGGATTGATCGAGTGCTTCAGCAGCGCCTGCTTCCATTGGGTCATGCGCGTGCTGGTGAAATCGCCGTAGATGCGCTTCACGCTGGCCACGCCGTACTTGGCCGTCTCCGCGAGCAGGCCCTCGATGACGGYCGGCTGGGCGTTGTCGGCATCGATCAGCACCGCGAGGCGGGGCTGTTCGTCGTCGTTCTCGAGCCGGGCGACCGGGCGGGATTTCATGCGGGTCGATTCCTGTACGGGATGAGGCCCATTGTGCACCACGTCACGGCGTCATGACCGCCGTCACTTGACGCTGCGATGCGTGCCGACGACAGTCCGAAGGCTGCCGTTTCCGGACCCGATCGATGCAACGACGCGACTTCCTCGCCCTGGGCGGACTGACCCTTGCCGGACTGGCCTTGCCCGGTACGCGCGTCATCGCGGCCGAAGCGCTGCTGGAACCCGGCGACGTGGCGAAGAAGAAGCGCCTCGCCGAAGCCGCGCTGTCGGCCGCGACCGCGGCGGGTGCGAGCTACTGCGACGTGCGCGTCGGCCGCTACCTGCGGCAGTCGCTGATCACCCGTGAGGACAAGGTGCAGAACGTGGTGAACACCGAATCCTCCGGCATCGGTGTGCGCGTGATCGCGCAGGGCGCGTGGGGCTTCGCGGCGACGAACGACCAGACACCCGACGGCGTGGCCGCCGCCGCGCGCCAAGCCGTGGCGATCGCGCGCGCGAATGCGCGCATCCAGGGCAAGCCCGTGCAGCTGGCGCCGTTGAAGGGTGCGGGCGAGGTGGCCTGGCGCACGCCGATCGTGAAGAACGCGATGGGGGTGCCGGTGAAGGAGAAGGTCGAGCTGCTGCTGAACGCGAACGCCACCGCGCTCGCTGCCGGCGCCAGCTTCGCGGCGTCGCGGATGTTCGTCATCAACGAGCAGAAGTATTTCGCCAGCACCGACGGATCCTGGATCGACCAGGACGTGCACCGCATCTGGGTGCCCTTCACGGTGACGGTGGTGGACAAGGCGACCGGCAAGTTCAAGACGCGTGATGGACTCTCTGCCCCGATGGGCATGGGCTACGAGTACCTGGATGCGAACCCGGCCGACAGGTTCGCGCTGCCGGGCGGCGTGGTGGCCTATGGCGCGTCGTACGACCTGCGCGAAGACATCGTGGCCGCGGCGAAGCAGGCGCGGGCCAAGCTGACCGCGCCGTCGGTGAAGCCCGGCAAGTACGACCTGGTGCTGGACCCGTCCAACCTGTTCCTGACCATCCATGAGAACGTCGGCCATCCGCTGGAGCTCGATCGCGTGCTCGGCTACGAAGCCAACTACGCCGGTACCAGTTTCGCCACGCTGGACAAGCGCGAGCAGCGCTTTCAGTGGGGCAGTCCGATCGTCAATTTCACCGCCGACAAGACCGAACCGCGCAGCCTCGGTGCGGTGGGCTACGACGACGAAGGCGTGAAGACCCGCCGCTGGGACCTGGTGAAGGACGGCGTGCTGGTCAACTACCAGGCCACGCGCGACGAGGTGCATATCCTCGGCGAGGACGCGTCGCACGGCTGCAGTTACGCCGATTCCTGGAGCAGCGTGCAGTTCCAGCGCATGGCCAACGTGTCGCTGGCGCCGGGCAAGACGCCGCTGACGGTGGCCGGGATGGTGAAGGACGTGGAGAACGGGCTGTACATCCACGGCCGCGGCTCGTACTCGATCGACCAGCAGCGCTACAACGCGCAGTTCGGCGGGCAGCTCTACTTCGAGATCAAGGATGGCCAGGTCACGCGCCAGGTCGAGGATGCGGCCTACCAGATCCGTACGCCGGAGTTCTGGAACGCCTGCACCGCGATCTGCGACGCGCGCGATTTCCGCCTTGGCGGTTCGTTCTTCGACGGCAAGGGCCAGCCCAGCCAGGTATCGGCCGTGTCGCACGGCTCGGCCACCACGCGCTTCAACGGCATCAACATCATCAACACGGCGCGCAGCCTGGGGTGATGCGAAGGCGTCGATCCGGGCATCGCGACACCGTGTGTATGCCGAAAGTCATTTGACGCTGTCTGCACGCGGGCGCAAGAATCCGGGACGACCTGTGCGGTGGTGAAGGCGCAGGCCGGAATGCTCCCGTCGCAGTGCCCCGCCTGCCGCCCGGCAGGCCCAACCGGTGGAGAATTGCCTTGCAACGTCGTGACTTCCTGGCCATGACCGGCCTCAGCCTGGGCGGCCTGATGGTGCCGTCCTTCTTCGGCAAGGCGATTGCCGCCGAGCAGCTCCAGTCCACCCTCGATGTCGCCTTCAAGAAGCGCCTCGCCGACGCCGCGCTCGCGGCGGCCAAGCAGGCCGGCGCCACCTACTGCGACGTGCGCATCGGGCGCTACCTGCGCCAGTTCGTCATAACCCGCGAGGACAAGGTGCAGAACGTGGTGAACACCGAGTCCACCGGCGCCGGCATCCGCGTGATCGCCAACGGCGCGTGGGGCTTCGCCGCCACCAACACGCTGACCGCCGAGGGCGTGGCCGCCGCCGCGCGCCAGGCCGCCGCCATCGCCAAGGCCAACAGCAAGACCCAGACCGCGCCGGTGCAGCTGGCCAAGGCGCCGGGCTTCGGCGAGGTGTCGTGGAAGACGCCGATCAAGAAGAACGCGATGGACGTGCCGATCAAGGACAAGGTCGACCTGCTGCTCGGCGTCAACGCCGCGGCGATCAACGCCGGCGCGGACTTCGTCAACTCGATGATGTTCCTGGTCAACGAGCAGAAGTATTTCGCCAGCACCGACGGCTCCTTCATCGACCAGGACGTGCACCGTATCTGGGTGCCGATGACGGTCACCGCCATTGACAAGGCCAGCGGCAAGTTCCGCACCCGCGATGGCCTGTCCGCGCCGATGGGCCTGGGCTACGAATACCTCGATGGCGACGCCGGCCAGAAGTTCACCTCGCCCAACGGCGTGGTCAACTACGGCCTGTCGTACGACATGAAGGAAGACGCCATCGCGGCCGCCAAGCAGGCGCGCGCGAAGCTGACCGCGCCGTCGGTGAAGCCGGGCAAGTACGACTTGGTCCTGGATCCCTCGCACACCTGGCTGACCATCCACGAATCGGTCGGCCATCCGCTCGAGCTGGACCGCGTGCTCGGCTACGAGGCCAACTACGCCGGCACCAGCTTCGCCACGCTGGACAAGCGCGAGCAGCGCTTCCAGTACGGCAGCGAGCTGGTCAACCTGTTCGCCGACAAGACCCAGCCCGGCAGCCTGGGCGCGGTCGGCTACGACGACGAAGGCGTGAAGACCAAGCGCTGGGACCTGGTGAGCGCCGGCAAGCTGGTCGACTACCAGACCATCCGCGACCAGGCCCACATCCTGGGCAAGACCGAATCCGACGGCTGTTGCTACGCCGACTCGTGGAGCAGCGTGCAGTTCCAGCGCATGGCCAACGTGTCGCTGGCCGCCGGCAAGACCAAGCTGTCCGTGGCCGACATGGTGAAGAACGTCGAGAACGGCATCTACATCATCGGCGACGGCTCGTTCTCGATCGACCAGCAGCGCTACAACGCTCAGTTCGGCGGCCAGCTCTTCTACGAGATCAAGAACGGCAAGATCACCCAGCAGATCGAGGACGTGGCCTACCAGATCCGCACGCCGGAATTCTGGAACGCCTGCACCGCCGTCTGCGACGAGAGCGACTACCGCCTGGGTGGTTCGTTCTTCGACGGCAAGGGCCAGCCCGGCCAGGTGTCCGCGGTGTCGCACGGGTCGTCCACCGCGCGCTTCAACGGCATCAACGTCATCAACACCGCCCGCTCGCTCGGCTGACCGGCGCAAGGAGATCCTAGAACATGAGCATCCTCACCGAAGCGCAGGCCAAGGCCATCCTGGACAAGGTCATCGCGCTGTCCACCGCCGACGAATGCACCGCGTCCCTCACCGGCTCCGTCGACGGCAACATCCGTTTCGCGCTTAACAACGTCTCCACCAGCGGCATCGTCAGCAACACCGACCTGGGCGTGCAAGTGGCGTTCGGCAAGCGCGTGGGCATCGCGACGATCAACGAGTTCGACGACGCCGCGCTGGAGCGCGTGGTGCGCCGCGCCGAAGACCTCGCCCGCCTGGCGCCGGAGAACCCCGAGTTCATGCCGGCCGTCGAGAAGCAGACCTACAAGCCCAGCGCCACCTTCAGCGAATCCACCGCCGCCATCACGCCCGAGTTCCGCGCCCAGGTCGCCGCCGATTCGATCGGCCCCTGCAAGGCGGAGAAACTGATCGCCGCGGGCTTCCTCGAAGACGGCCAGAGCTTCGTCGCCTTCGCCAACAGCAAGGGCAACTTCGGCTACCAGCGCGCGACCGCGTTCAACTACACCTGCACGGTGCGCACCGAGGACGGACGCGGTTCCGGCTGGGTCGGCCGCAACCTGAAGGACGCGAACGCGTTCAAGGCCGACAGCGACATCCGCACCGCGATGCGCAAGGCCAGCGAATCGGCCGAGGCCAAGGCGCTGGAGCCTGGCAAGTACACGGTGATCCTGGAGCCGGCCGCGGCCGCGGGCCTGATCTCCTTCATGATGAACTTCTTTGACGCGCGCCAGGCCGACGAAGGCCGCAGCTTCCTGTCCAAGAAGGGCGGCGGCAACAAGCTGGGCGAGCAGGTCTACGACCCTCGCGTGAACATCAGCGCCGACCCGTGGCACCCGGGCGCGGAAGTGATGCCGTGGGACGGCGAAGGCCTGCCGCGCGAGAAGATGGCCATCGTCGAGAACGGCAAGATCGCCAACCTGGAGTACTCGCGCTTCTGGGCGCAGAAGCAGGGCAAGCGCGCGATCGGCTCGCCCGGCAACCTGCTGGTGGCCGGCGGCACCAAGTCCACGGCCGAACTGGTCGCCGGTACGCAGAAGGGCATCCTGGTCACGCGTACCTGGTACATCCGCATGGTCGATCCGCAGACCGTGCTGCTGACCGGCCTGACCCGCGACGGCACGTTCTACATCGAGAACGGGCAGATCAAGCACCCGGTGAAGAACTTCCGCTTCAACGAGTCGCCGGTGATCATGCTCAACAACATCGAGGAACTGGGCAAGCCGGTGCGCGTGGCCGGCGACGAGTCCAGCTTCGTGATGATGATCCCGCCGATGAAGCTGCGCGACTTCACCTTCACCTCGCTGTCGGACGCGGTGTAACGCTTTTCTCCTTCTCCCCTCGGG
>NZ_JBGFFG010000013.1:0-19464 GCF_056175765.1 Pseudoxanthomonas sp. LjRoot204_2
GTGTAGCGGAACGTGGTGAGCCCGCTCTCATTGAACTGAAGGCTGGCTAGGAAGCGTCGAAGCGCCGGCTGACTCAGGCGACCCAGCGGCGATTCGGTCACCCCTGCGCTGAGGTGACGAGACAAACTGCGCTGCGAAGTGATGGGCGCGCCCAGACCGGCCAGGTCACGCTGCAGTGCCGCCTTGTCGACTGCGGCAAGGTCGGCTTGGGTTGCCGGCGGTGCCGCGTGTGCCGAGAAGAGTGTGCTTGCGACCACCAGGCAGCACGTGTAGATCGACGTCCGTAGAACTCTTGCCATGCTCCTTCTCCTTGAGGATGAGTTAGCACCTTTCTTCCATGGGCTCGATTGAGTGCACGCCGCATGACCAGGTGCGCGGTCTTTCTACCACCTGCCATTTTTGTGAAACTGTGACCTCGCCCGCTGCGTTCACCTTTATCACGCATGCCTACATTCGCTTACGTAATCAGGTGAAGTTGGAAGTGTCTCCGGAAGCAGACAACCGTTGGACTCGTCTGCTCACGCTTCAGCCAGCCCAGTCTTGTTTGAAGCGTGAGCGGACCGTGGTCTCCGGCATCTTCCGCTTCGGTTTGCTCCAGTGGCGCGAGCATGGTGCGATGCCAGTTCTGCTTCATCGCATTGGCCATCAAGAAGACATCGTCTATCGTGAGGAAGTGACGGGCTATGACCACGGCTCGCCGCCGTAATGCCACGGGTAGCGTGCGATCGCGCGCGATATCGAGCAAGAGTCCGCCGGCCCACACGATCGCGCGGGTACGTTCACTGGGCATCGTCATATCTGGTCTGGAATGGATTATCCCCGACGACGGCCCCCGGCTCGCATTCCACGCCCGGAACACTCCCATCAGGGCACTTGGAGGGAGGACGATCATGGAAACCGTGACTGCTGGGCAAGCTGACAAGGCCGCGAGGTACCTTCAGACACTGTTCGCCGGCGCGGACGGGGGCTAGGCGGCTTCCGGGGCCGGTCGACCCCCGTACTGACACCATCTAGCAGGTGCTGACCCCGCGCCAGCTTCAGCTGACAGGATTAGGCTGGTGGGAGAGCCAGCGGGGAGACGGATCCAAATCGTGGAACCCGCATGGCAAGGCCGTCCCTTGTTCCACACAACATTTGGTGTTGACGCTTCTGTACACCCCCACTATCTTGTGGCCGTCGGTTCCGGTGGTCGCAAGCCACGGGATTAAAACGGGAAGCCGGTGACGCGTTCGCGCCACTCCGGCACTGCCCCGCAGCGGTAATTGGGAACGAACCCGCCACACAGCACTGAGGCCCCATGCCTCGGGAAGCGGCGGACGTAGGAAGAAGGCTCGCCCTTCGCGCCCATGAGTCCGAAGACCTGCCGACAGCCGCGCGATGCACACCGCGCGGTGCCGGCCGCGGAATCTCCGGGGGGAGAGGGCTGGCGAAGCAGGGCGCCCGCAGTCCGTCTGCGCGGTCGCGTCTCCTGCGACGCCGCTTCCCCACTGTGATCCTCCATCCGGCCTTGCGCAGCCCCGCGAGGGACGGGCCGCCGCGTGCACCACGCATGGAGGAATCTCGTGACCCAGACCGACAGCGCCGTCGCCGACGCCGGCACCACTCCGTCCCAGAAGGACGCGTTCTCGCTGACCCCGCCGCCCACCGCCACCGCGATGAGCGTGACCAAGCGCAACGGCGGCCGCGAGCCGGTGGACCTCAACAAGATCGTGCGCGCCGTACAGCGAAACTGCGAAGGCCTGCACGCCATCGATCCGATGCGCGTGGCCACGCGCACCATCTCCGGCCTGTACGACGGCGCCAGCACGCGCGAACTGGACGAACTGTCGATCCGCACCGCCGCGCTGCTGACCGGCGAAGAACCCGAATACAGCCGACTGGCCGCGCGCCTGCTGGCCGCCTACATCACCAAGGAAGTCACCGGCCAGGAGATCCATGCGTTCTCGCAGTCGGTCACCCGCGGCCACGAAGTCGGCCTGATCAACGACCGCCTGCTGAACTTCGTGCAGACCAATGCGCGCAAGCTCAACGACGCGCTGGACGCCTCGCTCGACCTGCACTTCGACTACTTCGGCCTGCGCACGCTGTACGACCGCTACCTGCTGCGCCACCCGCACACGCGCAAGGTCATCGAGACGCCGCAGCAGTTCTTCCTGCGCATCGCATGCGCGCTGAGCGAGGACGTGCCGGAAGCGCTGGCGCTGTACCGCCGCATGGGCAACCTGGACTACCTGCCCAGCTCGCCGACGCTGTTCAACAGCGGCACGACGCACGAGCAGCTGTCGTCGTGCTTCCTGCTGGACTCGCCGCAGGACACGCTGGAATCCATCTATGCCAAGTACGGCGACATCGCCCAGCTGAGCAAGTTCAGCGGCGGCATCGGCGTGAGCTACACGCGCGTGCGTTCGCGCGGCTCGCTGATCAAGTCCACCAACGGCCACAGCAACGGCATCGTGCCGTGGCTGAAGACGCTGGATTCCTCGGTCGCAGCGGTCAACCAGGGCGGCAAGCGCAAGGGCGCGGCCTGCGTGTACCTGGAGACCTGGCACGCCGACATCGAGGATTTCCTCGAACTGCGCGACAACACCGGCGACGAAGCGCGCCGCACCCACAACCTCAACCTGGCCAACTGGGTGCCGGACCTGTTCATGAAGCGCGTCGAGGCCGACCAGGAATGGTCGTTGTTCGATCCGCGCGTGGTGCCGGAGCTGACCGACCTGTACGGCGCCGCCTTCGAACTGGCGTACACGCAGGCGGAACTGCAGGGCAAAGCGGTCAAGACCATCCCGGCCCGCAAGTTGTACGGCCGGATGATGCGCACGCTGGCCGAGACCGGCAACGGCTGGATGACGTTCAAGGACAAGTGCAACGCAGCCAGCAACCAGACGCTGCGCGCGGGCAATGTCATCCACCTGTCGAACCTCTGCACCGAGATCCTCGAGGTCACCTCGGCGGAAGAGACGGCCGTGTGCAACCTGGGGTCGATCAACCTGGGGCGCCATTTCGATAGCGATCCCGATACCGGCCGCACCTGGTTCGATTTCGACAAGCTGGCCGAGACCGTGCGCCTGGCTGTTCGCCAGCTGGACCGCGTGATCGACCTGAACTTCTATCCGATCGAGACCGCGCGCCGCGGCAACCTGCGCTGGCGTCCGGTGGGCCTGGGCTGCATGGGCCTGCAGGACGTGTTCTTCAAGCTGCGCCTGCCGTTCGACAGCGCCGAGGCGCGCGCGCTATCGGCGAAGATCGCCGAGACCATCTACTTCCATGCGCTGGAAACCTCGGTGGAGCTGGCGCAGGAACGCGGCCGCCATCCCTCGTTCGCCGACACCCGCGCGGCCAACGGCGAACTGCAGTTCGATGCCTGGAACATCAAGCCGGAGAATGCCGACCGCTGGGAGGCCCTGCGCGCGCGCATCAAGGAACACGGCCTGCGCAACTCGCTGCTGATCGCCATCGCGCCGACTGCCACCATCGCCTCGATCGCCGGCTGCTACGAGTGCGTGGAGCCGCAGGTGTCCAACCTGTTCAAGCGCGAGACGCTGTCGGGCGACTTCCTGCAGGTCAACCGCTACCTGGTGGACGAGCTGAAAAAGCTGGGCCTGTGGACGCCGGAAACACGCGACGCGATCAAGCTGGCGGAAGGCTCCATCCAGGGCATCGCGCAGATCCCGGAAACGTTGCAGCAGGTCTACCGCACGGCGTGGGAACTGCCGATGCGCTCGCTGATCGACATGGCCGCCGACCGTGGCGCCTTCATCGACCAGTCGGCCTCGCTCAACCTGTTCATGGAAAGCCCGAACATCGGCGCCATGTCGTCCATGTACATGTACGCGTGGAAGCGGGGCATCAAGACCACTTACTACCTGCGTTCGCGCCCGGCCACCCGCATCGCCAAGACCACGGTCAGCAGCGCCGCCGCTGTGGAGCCGAAGCGCGAATACACGCCGGCGGAGGCGATTGCGTGTTCGCTCGAGAACCCCGAAGCCTGCGAGGCCTGCCAGTAACCGCTCCCCCTGCGCCGGCTCCGGCCGACGACCCCTGGAACAGGAACACGGACGTTCCCGGCGCAAGGACGCGCCACCTTTCTTGATCGAGCCCCTCTCCCACCGGGAGAGGGGTTGGGGTGAGGGTACGGCGGCGTCACGACGTGTCGCCGCCGCTGCCTTCGCCGCACCCTCATCCGCCCTACGGGCACCTTCTCCCGGAGGGAGAAGGAACCAAGAGACCACCGCACCATGTCCGTACACCCCAAGCAGATGTTGCTAGACCCCGGTTTCGAACTGACGCTGCGCCCGATGCGCTATCCGCAGTTTTATGACATGTACCGCGACGCGATCAAGAACACGTGGACGGTGGAGGAGATCAACTTCCAGATCGACATCACCGACCTGCATGCGAAGATGACGCCGGCCGACCGCCACCTGATCCACCGGCTGGTCGCGTTCTTCGCCACCGGCGATTCCATCGTGTCGAACAACCTGGTGCTGAACCTGTACCAGCACCTCAACGCGCCCGAGGCGCGCATGTACCTGTCGCGGCAACTCTACGAAGAGGCGCTGCACGTGCAGTTCTACCTGACGCTGCTGGACAACTACCTGCCCGACCCGGCGGAGCGCTTCAAGGCGTTCGCGGCGGTGGAGAACATCCCGGCGATCAAGAAGAAGGCCGACTTCTGCTTCAAGTGGATCGACAGTATCCAGGACCTGAAGCGGATCGAGACGCGCGACCAGCGCCGGCAGTTCCTGCTCAACCAGATCTGCTTTGCCGCCTGCATCGAAGGCCTGTTCTTCTTCGCGGCCTTCGCCTACGTGTACTACTTCCGCTCGCGCGGCCTGTTGCCGGGCCTGGCCAGCGGCACCAACTGGGTGTTCCGCGACGAGAGCTGCCACATGGAGTTCGCGTTCGAGTGCGTGCGCACCGTGCGCGAGGAAGAACCGGACCTGTTCGACGACGTCATGCAGCAGCAGGTCTACGACATGCTGGAAGAAGCGATCGAGTGCGAAGTGCAGTTCGCCGAAGACGTGCTGTCCGGCGGCGTAGCCGGCATCTCGACGCGTGACATGCGGCAGTACCTGCAGCACTGCGCGGACCAGCACTTCGCCAAGCTCGGCATGCCCAAGCGTTACGACGTGCGCAACCCGCTGCCCTTCATGGAGCTGCAGGACGTGCAGGAGCTGACCAACTTCTTCGAGCGCCGCGTCTCGGCCTACCAGCTGGGCGTGCAGGGCGAGGTGGGCTTCGACCACGCGTTCTGACGCGTGGCGATGGCTGACGTGGGAGCGACGTAAGTCGCGATCGCGGCAACGACACGTCCTCGTGGCATCCGAAGGGCAGCGRCCTGCTCCTTTCGCCCTGTCGCGACTCACGTCGCTCCCACGAGGCCTGCGCTATGCTCCCGCCAGGAGCACGCGAACCGGAGCACCACCATGACCGAACTGGCCAACGCCGAAGCGCTCCCGACCGAGGCGCGCCTGCTGCACATGGTCTTCCCCGACCACACCAACCACCTCGGCACGCTGTTCGGCGGCCAGGCGCTGGCGTGGATGGACATGTCGGCCTTCATCGCCGCGTCGCGTTACGCGCGTACCACCGTGGTCACCGCACGCTCGGAACAGGTGGACTTCAACCAGCCGATCCACAAGGGCGACCTGGTCGAAGTGGTCGCGCGCGTGGTGAAAGTCGGCCGCAGCTCGATGAACGTGGACGTGGAAGTCATCACCGAGAACCTGCTGACCGGCGAGCGGAAGCTGTGCACGCGCGGCCACTTCGTGATGATCGCGCTCGATCCGCTGGGGCGGCCGACACAGGCGCCGCCGCTGCCGCCCGCCATCGCGCAGGACTGACCGGGCCTGCGCACCCGATGCGCGGGGTTCCGTATCGTCGTTCGTCATCCTTGTGCATGTGCCCTCCACGTGCAGCCGACATGACGCCGAATACCGCCCCGTCCTCCCCGCAGCGTCGCCGCTGGCTGGCCACGTTGGCCTCTGCACCGTTCATCGCCGGCGCGTGGCCGCATCTTGCGACCGCCGCCGCCTGCGACGATGAGGCGAACTGGATCCCACCCGATGCCTTCCTCGCCGACCTGCCGCGACTGATGCAGGCGCTGCGCGTGCCCGCCATCGGCATGGCCGTCGTGGAGCGGGGCGAGGTGGTATGGGCGCGCAACCTGGGCGTGACGAACGCGGAAACGCGGACGCCTGTAGCCGACGACACGCTGTTCGAGGATGCCTCGCTCAGCAAGCCGGTGTTCGCCTATCTGGTGCTGCAACTGGCCGACCAGGGCGTTATCGATCTCGATGCGCCGCTCGTGCGCTATCGGCGGATGGACTACCTGGCCGATCACCCGTGGGTGGACCTGGTCACCGCGCGGGACGTGCTGCGCCATTCCACCGGCATGCCGAACTGGCGCAAGGACCCGGCCCACGAGAAGCTTGCGCCGGCGGTGAAGCCCGGCACGCGCATCGACTATTCGGGCGAAGCGATGTTCTGGCTGCAGCTGGTCGTGGAGAAGCTCACGGGTGAGAGCCTGGACGACTCGATGCAGCGCCTGCTGTTCGGTCCGGCCGGCATGCGCGACAGCAGCTATACGTGGAGCAAGGAGATCGCCGCGCGTTCGGTCTACGGCCATCGCGCCGTGGAGGACGAGGAAAGCGGCATGCCGCCGCAGATGCTCCGCGACACCTGGAACGCGGCACAGACCGTCGCGGACCGCTGGGGCAAGCCGCTGTCCGCATGGCGTTACGAAGACGCAGAGCGCGCGTTGCCGGACGTGCAGGCCATCACGCCGAAGGGCCTGGTGAACTGGCCCGGCGACATCCTCGCCAACGCGGCGGCCAGCCTGCGCACCACACCGGTGGATTACGCGCGTTTCATGGCGCTGATGGTGCGCACATCGCGTGCGCCATGGCAGATCAGCGAGGCCATGCGGACTGCGATGCTGACCAAGCAGATCGACGTGCCCGGCCGCTGGACCGACAAGGGCCTGGGCTGGAATCTGGAAAGCACCCCGCGCGGTCCGGTGTTCTACCACTCGGGCAGCAACGGCGGCATCTTCAAGAATTTCGCCCTCGGCGATCTTGCCGGCGAGCGTGCGCTGGTCGCGCTGACCAACGGCGGCAGCGGCAACGTGCTGTACCGGCGTGTGGTGCGCGCCGCGACGAGACACGACCTGCTGGCGTTCGACCTGTAGGCACGGCCACTGCGGGCCTGTCGACAATGTGCTAAACAGCGATCCTCACTGCCCCGGAGACGCTGCCATGGCTTTCCCCCGTCCGTCCCTTCGTTGCTTCTGTCGCAGCCTCGGCATCGTTGCCGGTTCCCTGGCCTTGTCCGCCTGCGTCAGCACGCCCGGCCCGCAGGTCGCCGGCAACGGCAGCTGCCGCGATGCCTCGCTGGACTGGGCCGTGGGCCAACCGGCGGACGAAGCGACGCTGAAGCGCCTGTCGAGCGAGAGCGGCGCGGGTCTGGTCAACCCGATCGGCCCCACCACGGCCGTGAAGAAAGACACCCGCAACGACCGCCTGCGCGTTTACATCGATGCGCAGAACCGCATCACCGCCGCACGCTGCGAATGACCCCCGATCCGAACCCCGCATGCGCCGCGACCATATCCTGACCCTCTCCTGCCCGGACACCACCGGCATCGTCTATCGCGTGACCGGTCTCCTGTACGAGTCCGGCTGCAACATCCTGGACGCGCAACAGTTCGGCGACGACGAATCCGGGCGCTTCTTCCTGCGCGTGCATTTCGACGTGCCGGGCGCGACCGAGATCGATGTGCTGCACGAAGGCTTCGCGTCGCTCGCGGAAATCTTCAACATGGACTGGCAGCTCCACGACGCCAGTCGCAAGGCGCGACTGATGGTGCTGGTCAGCAAGCAGGGTCACTGCCTCAACGACCTGCTGTTCCGCGTGCACAGCCGGCAATTGCCGGTGGAGATCGCCTGCATCGCGTCCAACCACGCCGACTTCGCGCCGCTCGCCCAGTCGTACGGCGTCGCCTTCCACCACCTGCCGGTCTCCGCCGAACACCGCGAAGAGCAGGAGCACCGCATCATCGACCTGGTCGAGCGCGAACGGATCGACCTGGTCGTGCTGGCGCGCTACATGCAGATCCTTTCGCCGACGCTGTGCGATGCGCTGGCCGGCCGAGCGGTCAACATCCACCACAGCTTCCTTCCCAGCTTCAAGGGCGCCAAGCCATACCACCAGGCGCMCGCGCGCGGGGTCAAGATCATCGGCGCGACGGCGCACTACGTCACGCGCGACCTCGATGAAGGTCCGATCATCGAACAGGACGTCGCCCGCGTGGACCACGCGATGACGCCGAAGGAACTGGTGCGGATGGGCAGCGACATCGAATCGCTGGTGCTGGCTCGCGCGGTGCGCCGCCACGTGGAGCACCGCATCCTGTTGAACGGGCACCGGACGGTGGTGTTCCGCTAGGCTGCCCGGAGTAGGAATACCCGATGTGGGAGCGACGTAAGTCGCGAGCTTTTGGTGCTAGCAGAGGAAGAGCTCGCGACTTACGTCGCTCCCACAATCAGCCTTCCTGCCTCGTCTGGAACTCAGCTGCCCACGCGCCGCCGAAGCCCGACCAGCACCGCGTAAATCGCGGCCAACACCACCACCGCCACGCCGATCGCCGTCCACTCGCGCGTACTCAACGTGGTGAGGATGGCCACCATGCCCACGACCGCCAGACCGGGTACCAGCGGACCGCCGCGCAGGACGAACGGTGCACCACGCTCGCGCAGGTCGGTGCGCTGCGCCCGCCAGGCGGCCACGCAGACCATCACGTACACCAGGCAGACCGCGCCGCCGGAAATCAGCACCAGGGCTTCGAAGTTACCGACCACCGCCAGCAGGCAGGCGATGCCGGCATGCGTGGCCAGCGCAAGCAGCGGCACGCGGTGGTTGGCGCTGACGCGACCGAAGGCCTGCGGCAGGTAACCATCACGCCCCAGCGCGAACAGCAGCCGGGACGACCCCAGCAGGTTGCCCAGCAGGAAGCCCGCCATCGAGATGCACGCGGTCACCAGCAGGGCGATGCGCGCCGGATCCCACAACCGGCCCGCGGCCTCGGCGATCGGCACGCTGCTGGTCGCCAGGGCCGGGCCCAGCACACCCTGGCAGACGATCTGCAGGCCGAGGTACAGCAGCACCACCAGCAGGATGGCGCTCAATGCCGCGCGCGGCACGCTGCGCGAAGGGTCGCGTACTTCGCCACCGGGAATCAGCGCCGTTTCCACGCCGGAGTACGCGAACACCACCATCACCATCGCCGCGCCCAGCGCGGTCCACGAGGGCACGTCGGCGAAGGCGAAGCTGACGTGCGAGGTATCAACGAAGGCTAGGCCCAGCACCACCAGCAGGAACAACGGCACCAGCTTCAACGTCGCCAGCGTCATCACTGCGCGTGCGCCCAGTTTCACGCCGAAGGCATTGAGCGCATAGATCGCGGCATACACGCCCAGCAGCAGCAGCGCGCGCGGCAGGGGCGCGTCGAAGACCGGCCACAGACTGGCGGCCTGCAGCGACAGCGCCGCGGCGACGCCGGCACTGGAGGCCACGTTGCAGATCCACATCAGCGCGCCAGCCAGGAAGCCCGGCAGCGTGCCGAACACCGCGCTGACATAGGTATAGGGTCCGCCGGTGGCGGAGGCCCGGCTGCCGATGGCGGCGAAACACAACGCCACCGGCACCATCACCACGGCACCGGCCAGCAACGCCAGCGGCGCGGCGGCGTCGACCTGCGCCGACAGCGCCGCAGGCATCTTGAAGATGCCGCCACCGACGATGATGTTGATGACGGCCGCGGCCAGCGCCAGGCTGCCCACCGCGCGCAACAGCGCGGCATCGCCCTGCAGCGGACGGGAAGAAGCGGGATCGGCGTCTCGGGTCATGGGCAGGGGCGCTCTCCAGTGGCCTGCGAGCCTGCCACGCGCGCGTGGCGAATGCGAGCAACGCGCACGCATGCGCTCATGGTGATTTGCCATTGGACGCACGCGCCGCCCGGGCTAGCATCGTGCTCCCCGTCTGTCCCGGATGCCGCCATGCTTCGCGCCCATCGTTTGTTCGCCGCCGTGCTCGTCGCGACGGTCTCGCTGGCAGGCACGGACGCAGCGCGGGCACAGGACGCCACGGCGTTCGCGGCGCTGGAGCGCGCGCAGCCCCAGCTCGTGCAGTGGCGGCGCGACCTCCACCAGCATCCCGAACTCGGCGAACAGGAAACGCGCACCGCCAAGCGGGTCGCCGATCACCTGCGCTCGCTGGGCCTCACGGTGCGCACCGGCGTCGGCAAGACCGGCGTGGTCGCGGTGCTGAAAGGCGCGAAGCCAGGCCCGCGCATCGCCCTGCGCGCCGACATGGACGCGTTGCCGGTGACCGAACAGACGGGCCTGCCTTTCGCGTCGAAGGTGAAAGCCGAATACCGTGGCCAGCCGGTCGGCGTGATGCACGCCTGCGGCCACGACGCGCACGTCGCGATCCTGATGGGCGTGGCGCAGGCGCTGGTCGCCGCGAAGGACGAACTCGCCGGCGAAGTGATGTTCGTGTTCCAGCCGGCAGAAGAAGGCCCGCCGGTCGCGGGCGCAGTGTTTGGCGCGGCGTTGATGCTGCAGGACGGCGTGTTCAAGGACTTCACCCCCGATGCCGTGTTCGGCCTGCACGTCTGGGCCGGCCTGCCGGTCGGCAGCGTGGGCTATCGCAGCGGGCCGCTGATGGCGGCGGCGGACGAGTGGTCGCTGGTGGTGAAGGGCAAGCAGACGCATGGCTCGCGGCCGTGGGATGGCGTGGACCCGATCACCCTGGGCGCGCAGATCCTGCTGGGCACGCAGAGCATGATCGCGCGGCAGGTGAACATCGCCACCAGCCCGGTGGTGCTGACCGCGGGCCAGTTCCAGGCCGGCGTGCGCTTCAACATCATTCCGGACGAAGCGACCCTGGTCGGCACGCTGCGTACCTTCGACCCGACCGTGCGCGAAGACGTGATCGCGCGTTTCCGTCGCATCGCCGACGACTACGCGCACGCCAGTGGCGGCAGCGCCGAGCTGAAGGTCGCCAACAACGCGCCTGCCACCATCAACCAGCCTGCGCTCACCCAGCGCGTACGGCCGTCGCTGGAAAAGGCGGTGGGCGCGGCGAACGTGGTCGAGATGCCGTTGGTGACCGTGGCCGAAGACTTCTCGCAGTTCGCCAACACGGTGCCCGGTTTCTACTTCTTCGTCGGCTCGACGTCGAAGGGGATCGATCCGGCCACCGCACCGATCAATCATTCGCCGCAGTTCCTGCTCGACGAACAGGCGCTGCAGACCGGCAGCCAGGCGATGCTGCAGGTGGCGCTGGATTACCTGGCGACCAAGCCCTGATCAGGCGCGGTTGTGGGAGCGACGTGAGTCGCGAGCTTTTCGTTTCGCCCAGGAAAGAGCATCGCGACTGACGTCGCTCCCACAACAGCCGATCAAACGCCCAACCAGAGCCGCAACGGATGCTGCGGATCCGCCAGCAGGCGGATCGCCAGCGCGATCGACACGGTGACCAGCAACGGTTTGATGATCCGCGCGCCCTGCTTCATCGCGAAACGCGAGCCCAGCTGCGCGCCAAGGAACTGGCCGGCGCCCATCAGCAGGCCGATCTTCCACAACACCGCGCCGTGCAGCAGGAACACGCCGAATGCGCCGAGGTTGGAGCCGAAGTTGAGGAACTTGGTGTGTGCAGTGGCCTTGAGGATGCCGAAGCCGGCCAGCGCGACGAAACCCAGCATCAGGAACGAGCCGGTGCCCGGGCCGAACACGCCGTCGTAGAAGCCGATCGCCGGGACGAAGGTCAGCGCGAACACCTGCGGGCGCATGCGCTGGTGCCGGTCCACGTGACCGATGTCGGGCTTCATGCCGAAGTACACCGCGATGCCGACCAGCAGGAACGGCAGCGCCCACTTCAGCCAGTCCACCGGAATGATCGTGGCCAGCAATGCGCCACCGACAGCGCCGAGCCCCGCGGTCAGCACCATCGGCAGCTGGCCCTTGAGGTCGACGTGTCCATGGCGCGCGTAGGCCCAGCTCGCCGAGCCCGAGCCGAACAGCGACTGCAGCTTGTTCGTGCCCAGCACCTGCAGCGGCGGGATGCCGGCCAGCAGCATCGCGGGAATGGTGATCATGCCGCCGCCACCGGCGATGGCATCGATGAAACCTGCCAGCATCGCGGCGAGGAACAGCAGCAGGAGCACCTGCAGGGCGAGATCGGGCATGGTGGTTCCGGCGGGGAGCGGAGGCGTCGCCAGCCGTGATCGGCCACACGGAACGCCTGCGCATTCTAAGGTGGCATGCGCACCGTCGCGACGCAGGCGTTAGCATCGGGGCTTGCCTCCAGGAGCCGACCCGATGCGCCATGCACGTCCTCTCGCCGTTTCCCTGCTCGCCCTCGCCTGCGCCCTGCCCGCCGCCGCGCAGGATGCCGCGCCCACGCAACGGCCGGAAGTCGCCGCCGCAGGCAAGACGGTGCAGCAGCAGGTGATCGATTGGCGCCGGCACTTCCACCAGTACCCGGAACTTTCCAACCGCGAGGAGCAGACGTCGAAGCGCGTGGCCGAGGAACTGCGCAAGCTCGGCCTGCAGCCGCGCACCGGCATCGCGCGCCACGGCGTCACCGCGGTGATCAAGGGCGGCAAGCCAGGCCCACGCATTGCGCTGCGCGCCGACATGGACGCGCTGCCGGTCACCGAGCGCAACAGCCTGCCGTTCGCATCGAAGGCGACATCGACCTACCGCGGCGAGACCGTCGGCGTGATGCATGCCTGCGGCCACGACGCGCACACCGGCATCCTGCTGGGCGTGGCGAAGGCGCTGGTCGGCATGAAGGACACACTGCCGGGCGAAGTGCTGCTGGTGTTCCAGCCCGCCGAGGAAGGCGCGCCGGCGGGCGAGGAAGGGGGCGCGGAGCTGATGTTGAAGGAAGGCGTGTTCAAGGACTTCAAGCCCGAGGCGGTGTTCGGCCTGCACGTGTTCTCGTCGATTCCGGCCGGCCAGATCGGCGTGCGCCAGGGCCCGCTGATGGCGGCGTCCGACAGCTTCACCCTGAAGGTCATCGGCCGGCAGACGCACGGCTCGCGGCCGTGGGGCGGCGTGGACCCGATCGTCGCGATGGCCGATGTCATCGGCACCACCCAGACCATCGTCAGCCGCCGCACCGACATCTCCAAGCTGCCCGCGGTGGTGAGCTTCGGCGCGATCAAGGGCGGCATCCGCTACAACATCATCCCCGACGACGTCGAAGTGGTCGGCACCATCCGCACCTTCGACGAAGGCATGCGGCAGAAGATCTTCGCCGACCTGAAGAACGTCGCCACCCACGTCAGCGCCGCGCACGGCGCGAAGGTCGAAGCCAGCGTGCCCGACAACGACGGCAATCCCGTCACCGTCAACAACCCCGAGCTCACCGCGCAGATGCTGCCCAGCCTGCAGGCGGTGGTGGGCGCCGACAACGTCATCACCCCGGGCCTGCAGATGGGCGCGGAGGATTTCTCGTTCTATGCGCGCGAAGTGCCGTCGATGTTTTTCTTCGTCGGCAGCACGGCCAAGGGCATCGATCCGGTCACCGCACCGAGCAACCACTCGCCGGAGTTCATGCTGGACGAATCCTCGCTCGACATCGGCCTGCGTGCCCTGCTGCAGGTGACGCTGGATTACCTGGAGAAGCCGAAGGGTTGAGCACTTTTTTCCCTCTCCCTGCGAAGCGTGGAGAGGGTGCCGCAGGCGGGTGAGGGGCGAACGGAGACACGATGTTGCCGGCATCCGCGCTCCGGCAAGAGGCGATCTCACTAGACGGGCACACGCGCTTCACCACCGGCGCGCGCCCCTCATCCGGCCTGCGGCCACCTTCTCCCCGCCTCGCGTGGAGAAGGACGCAGATGCGCCTTGCTACTCAAGCCACCCGCACGACGAGACAACTCCCCTCGCGTGACGGGGAGGAGGGCTCGACATCACCGGTGCTCGCCATCCACGTACAGCCATCGCCCGCCGATGCGGGCAAAGCGGCTGCGCTCGTGCAGGCGCACCGCACTGCCGCCGCCGATGCGGTAGCGGGCGACGAACTCGACTTCGGCAGTGTCCGGCCCAGTGATGCGGTGCGATTTCACCGCGAGCCCGAGCCACGTCGTCCTCGGCGCACCGGGGGCGTCCAGGCCGATTTCGTCTGGCCGCGTGTCGGGATGCCAGGTCGTACGCAGGTAGTCCGCATCGCCGGTGACGAAGGCGCTGTAGCGCGAGCGCATCAGCGCTTCGGCATCAGGCGCGGGCTCACCGCCGTGATAGCGGCCGCAGCAGGCCGCGTAGTCGCGGCTGGTGCCACAGGGGCAGGCATTCATGGCTTCGCTTCACTGTAGGAGCGACGTAAGTCGCGACCGCGCACCCTAGGGCAACAGGAAAGTCGATTCCTCGAGATGAGCAAGCACATGGACAGTGGCATCATGCGGTCGCGACTTACGTCGCTCCTACAACAGCCACACGCACTCAACGCTTCCCGTGGCCCGTCTCGATGAAGCGCAGGAATTCCGCGCGGGTGCGCGCGTCCTCGCGGAAGGTGCCCAGCATCTTGCTGGTCACCATGCTGACCCCGCGCTTGTGCACGCCGCGGGTGGTCATGCATTCGTGCGCGCCATCGACGACGACGGCGACGCCACGCGGCTGCAGCACGTCCTGGATGCACTGCGCGATCTGCGCGGTCATCTTCTCCTGCACCTGGAAGCGGCGCGCGTACACGTCCACCACGCGCGCCAGCTTGCTGATGCCGACCACCTTGCCGGCCGGCAGGTAGCCCACGTGGGCACGGCCGATGATGGGCGCCATGTGGTGTTCGCAATGGCTTTCGAATTCGATGTCGCGCAGCACGATCATCTCGTCGTAGCCGGCGACTTCCTCGAAGGTGCGCGCCAGGTACTCGCGCGGATCCATCTGGTAACCGCTGAACCAGTCGCGGTAGGCCTTGGCCACGCGCTTGGGCGTATCGAGCAGGCCCTCGCGCGTGGGATCTTCGCCCGCCCACTCCAGCAACACGCGTACCGCATCCTCGGCCTGCGCCTGGGTGACCTTGCCGGGATTGTCGTCGGACGGGTTCATCGCATGGATTCCTGCGGGGGGCGGGGAGGATAACGCATTTGTCTGGCGGGTCCCTTACGGTGCCCAGGGGCGCGTGGATGCGGCCGCGGTCGGCCGGCACTCGCCAAGCCGCGCGTGCCGGCGCACGCTATGCCCCGGTCCACCACCGTGACGGGCGATCCCGTCGAAGTCCGTTCCCGGAGTTCTCCATGCTGCGTACGCTGTTGCTTTCCTCCGCCATCGCCGTCGCCCTGTCCGCCTGCGGCGACCGCCCCGCTTCCGAAACCGCCATGCCCGCCACCGCCACCACGCCCGCCCAGGGCGAAAACCCCCTGTTCACCGCCAGCACGCTGCCGTTCCAGGCGCCGCCGTTCGACAGGATCAAGGACGCCGACTACCAACCCGCCATCGAGGAAGGCATGCGCCAGCACCTGGCCGAGGTGCGCAAGATCGCGGACAACGCCGAGCCGGCCACCTTCGCGAATACCTTCGAGGCGCTGGAGCGCAGCGGCACGCTGCTGACGCGCGCGACCAGCGTGTTCTTCGCGATGACCGGCGCCAACACCAATCCCGCGCTGCAGGCCGCCGAGGAAGCGCTCGCGCCGAAGCTGGCCGAGCACAGCGACAGCATCCACCTGGATCCGGCGCTGTTCGCCCGCGTGAAGGCGGTCTACGACCAGCGCGACGCGCTCGGCCTGACGCCGGAACAGAAGACCGTCGTCGAACACACCTACGACGGCTTCGTGCGCGCCGGTGCGCAACTGTCGGACACCGACAAGGCCGAGCTGCGCAAGCTCAACAGCGAGGAATCCTCGCTGACCACCGCCTTCGGCAACAAGCTGCTGGCGGCCGGCAACGCCGGCGGCGTGTTCGTCACCGACAAGGCGAAGCTAGGCGGCATGGATGAAGGCGCGATCGCCGCCGCTGCCGATGCGGCAAAGGCCGCAGGCAAGGACGGCCAGTGGCTGCTGAGCCTGCAGAACACCACCCAGCAGCCGGCATTGGGCTCGCTGAAGGACCGTGCGCTGCGCGAGCAGCTGATGGCCGCCTCGCTGGGCCGCGCCGAGAAGGGCGACGGCAACGACACCCGCGCGACCATCCAGCGCCTGGCCGAACTGCGCGCGCGCAAGGCGCAGCTCCTCGGCTTCCCGAACTATGCCGCCTACAGCATCGCCGACCAGATGGCCGGCACGCCCGAGGTCGCCCTGAAGCTGCTCACCGACACCGTGCCCGCCGCGACCGCGCGGGCGCGTGCCGAGCTCGCCAAGATCCAGGGCGTGGTGGATGCGCAGAAGGGCGGCTTCACCGCCGGCGCGGCCGACTGGGACTTCTACGCCGAGCAGGTGCGCAAGGCCGAGTTCGACCTGGACGAGTCGCAGATCAAGCCTTACTTCGAGCTGGACCGCGTGTTGAAGGACGGCGTGTTCTTCGCTGCCAACCAGCTGTACGGCATCACCGCGAAGGAGCGCAAGGACATCCCGGTCTACCATCCCGACGTGCGCGTGTTCGACATCATGGACGCCGACGGCGAGCAGCTGGCGCTGTTCTACCTGGATCCGTTCAAGCGCGAGAGCAAGCAGGGCGGCGCGTGGATGGGCAACTTCGTCGAGCAGAACGGCCTGACCGGCGACATCCCGGTGGTCTACAACGTGGAGAACTTCACCAAGCCCGCCGCCGGCCAGCCCGCGCTGTTGAGCTTCGACGACGTCACCACGCTGTTCCACGAATTCGGCCACGCACTGCACGGCTTCTTCTCGAAGACGCAGTACCCCAGCGTGGCCGGCACCAACGTGCCGCGCGACTTCGTCGAGTTCCCGTCGCAGTTCAATGAGCACTGGGCGCTGGACCCGAAGGTGTTCGCCCACTACGCCAAGCACTACCAGAGCGGCGAGGCGATGCCGCAGGCGCTGGTCGACAAGATCGTCAAGGCACGCACCTTCAACCAGGGCTACGCGACCACCGAGTACCTGTCGGCGGCCCTGCTCGACCTCGCGTGGCACACGCTGCCGGCCGGCGGCGGCCAGCAGGACGTGGATGCGTTCGAGAAGCAGGCACTTGCCAGGTACAAGGTCGACCTGGCGGCGGTGCCACCGCGCTACCGCACCAGCTACTTCAGCCACATCTGGGGTGGCGGCTACGCGGCCGGCTACTACGCCTACTTCGGTGCGGAAGTGCTGGACCACGACGCCTTCCAGTGGTTCCGCGAGCACGGTGGCCTGACCCGCGAGAACGGGCAGGTCTTCCGCGACAAGGTGTTGTCGATCGGCCACTCGCGCGACCTGGCTGAGGCCTATCGCGCATTCCGCGGCAAGGATCCGAGCGTCGAACCGTTGCTGGAGCATCGCGGCCTGAAGTAACCGGCGTTGCATGGCCGGAAGAAAGCAAGGCCCGCGCATGCGGGCCTTCTTTTTCCGGCGGCAGGCCACGGGGCCGCTGCATCATTCGGCCGCGGTCGACGCGCCCATGTTGCCTTTGCTGTACATGCCCGAGCGATCGAAGCAGCAGGCACGGCGCTTGCCGGAAGCGAGCATGTCGCAGGCGGTGGCGATGCGTTTCACGCGCGTCTCGGCCTTCTTGCCTGACGTCATCCAGTGGATCCAGTCGCGGCGGGCGAGCGGGGTCAGCGTCGTCCACAACGCTTTCGCCTCCGGCGCTGCGTCGAGTGCCTTACGGATGTCCGGCGGCACTCTGGGTTCGGGTTCCTCCTTCACCGGCGCGACGATCAGTTCGACCTGGTCGCCCGCGGCAACGCCGGCAGCGTCGCGCAGTGCCTTTTCCACCTTCAGCCAGTGGCTGCCTTCGCCATCGGGTTCCAGCGTGGCCGTGAACGGTTTGCCCGCGAACGTGCCTTCCACTGTCGTCATGCTGCGCGTGGGCAACTTGGCACTGGCCGCCTTCGGCAATACGAGGAAGGTCCACGTCGCGCCTTCCGGTTCGGCGGGGCGCTGTAGCGTGGCGTTGAAGCGGATGCGGACGGTCGACGAGGTCATGGCGGCATGGTAATGCGGTAGAGACACCCCGTCGTGAAGACGCACCGTCCTGGTCTCATTCTGGAAACATCTTCGCCACCGACTGCGTCGTCAGCACGCAGGCACCGAGTGTGCGCGACATCAGAGCGACCGCGTTGCGCAGCCGCGCCGGACTGATCGCGGCCACCGCATCCTTGGGCACCCACAGCGCGAACTCACGCATGTTGGCGTCCTGCGCCGTGGCCAACACGCAGGCATCGGCGGCGACTCCTGTTAGCACGAGCCGACGCACACCCAGCTTTGCCAGCAGGATCGGCAAAGGCGTCGCCAGGAAGCCGGAGTGTTTGGGCTTCAGCACGTGGTAGTCCTGGGGACGCGGCGCGAGCCGCTGCACGATGGCGGCCGAGGCACCGCCTCGCTCACGGCAGGCGGTCACCAGGTCGCCGACATGGCCCTGCCAATGGGCGAAGTTGTCGTTCACGTAGATCGTCGGCGCGCCTGCCGCGTCGAAGCGTTCCCGCAACGCCACGATCCTCGGCGTGATGCGGACTGCGGCCGCGCCGAGGCGCGTCCCGCCCTCGAAATCGAACAGGTTGATCATGTCCAGCACGATGAGCGCCGTTCCGTTCACGACACCGTGCCATCGATGGGTCGTTTCATGATGTGAACGTGCTGCATGCGTCACCGTCACCTGATGTTTGCGTGGCCTGGCCTACAAGGGACACACCTTCCTCCCGTGGAGTCTAGCCATGGCACGTTCCCGCAACGTCAACACCGAACAGGTCCACGAACTTTTGCTGCAGGCGCTGGAGACCGAGCGCGGCGGCATCGAGATCTATACCGCCGCGATCAAGGCGGCGGTGAACAAGGACCTGAAGAAGGAATGGGGTGAATACCTGGAGGAAACGCGGACGCACGAACAGGTGCTGACCCGCGTGTTCGAACAGCTGGGCATGGACACCGAAGAGGCCTCCCCGGGCCGCGCGGTCGTTGCGCACCAGGGCGCCTCGCTGGTCAAGGCCATCGAGATGGCGATGAAGACCGACAAGCCCGAGGCCGCCGAGCTGGTGGCTGCGGAATGCGTGGTACTGGCCGAAACCAAGGATCACCAGAACTGGGAGCTGATCGGCAAGGTCGTCGAACAGGGTGGTGAGCTGGCCAAGGTGCTCGAGCCGGCCTACAAGGCCGTGGAAAGCGACGAGGACCATCACCTGTACCACACCATGGGCTGGTGCCGGGAACTGTGGATCCAGTCGCTCGGCATGCCGGCCGTCCTGCCGCCGCCCGAAGAGGTCAAGCAGGTCGAGACCGCCATCGGCGCGTCGCGAGCCGAGCAGGCGCGTGAGCAGATGCTCGGCCGCAAGCACTGACGGCGCGGGCATGACGCGCGTCCCTGGCTC